>JALYJH010000185.1 GCA_030775415.1 Acidobacteriota bacterium
CATTTCGTGGCTCTTGTCGGCCAGAGGCTGCAGCATCTGCCAGCGCCAACTTCCGCCTGTCGCGAAGATCGCCGTGCGGCCGCGGCCGAAATTCTGCGTGACCAGCAGCGGGACACGACCGCCGGTGGTGGGTTTCGCGTCGACCAGAACCACGGCTCCGGGCTTGGGCTGGCCGGCGTCCTGAAAGTTCATTACATAAGGAAGTTTCTGCCAGCGCTCGACGTTCTTGGCGGGATCTTCTTCCAGGCGCGTAATCAGGCTGTCACGGCCGGGAGCGGTCAGCTCCACGTTGGCCCCGACGCGGACGAAGGTGTTCTTGCGGTCCGGAAGAATGGTGGGCAGGAGCTCGACGTCGGCCGATTGCTTCCAGCCGCCGTCCGACAGCGCGTCTTTACCGCCGAGGAACAAGACGCCGCCGCCGCGCCGGTCGACGAAATCTTTGAGCAGGGTTTGTTGACCCGGAGTCAGGTAAGGCGCGTCCACGCTGCCGATGATGATGCCGTCAAAAGCGAACAGCTCTTCTACCTTAGTGGGGAAGCCATCCTTGAGTTCATCGGGACTCGCAATGCCCTGGCGGTAGATCTTGTTCTGAGTGGTGCGCAGAATGGTGACGAGGTCGATGGTGCGGTCGTCTTCGACGGCGCGGCGGAGGAACTTGAATTCCCAGCGCGGCTCGCCTTCGAGATACAAGATGCGGGGCTTGCGAGCGTCGACATTCACCAGGCGAGTTACCAGATTGTTTTTGGTGCTTTCCTCACCCGCCAGGGGCTCAATGGAAGTCTCGACGGATTTCACGCCCGCGCTGCCGGCGTTGAACAGCAGGGTTTGGCTCTGCTCCTGGCCATCCTTTTTTAGCGTGACTATCTGCTGGGCCAGGATCTTGCCGCCCTCCTTGACGGTGAGCTTGGCCTTTTCGCCTGAATAGCCGCTCTGGTGGAAGCTTACGATGGCGGAAAGGCGCGAATCGGGAAGGGCGCGGGCGGGCACTTGCACGTCAGTGATTTCGACGTCGCGGGTGGCGTGTTCTTTGCCGAATCCAATGGTGTGGATAGGGATGCGCTGGCGGCGAATTTCAGAGATGGTTTCGAGATCGACGCCTCCGGAGTTGTCAGCGCCATCACTGGCTAGAACCACGGCTCCAATGGGCAGGCTGGCGGCATCGGCAATCACCTGTTTTAAGCCTTCACCGATGTGGGTGGCGGGGATGGAGGAGGTTAGCTGATCGAGTTTATCGAAGCGGTCCAGGTGGTCGCCTAAACGGTAAAGCCGTACCTGAAATTTATCTCTTAAAGCGTTCAGCAGACCTGAGTTAAGAATGCTCTGGGCAGCGGCGCGACGGGTGGCTCCGCCGGCTTCATCGGGCTGCGCCATGCTGGCTGAATCGTCGACGACAACGGCCACGATGTTCTGTTGCGGACGCAGGGTGGCGACGCTTAAGGCGGGATGCCACAACATGGTCAAGAGGACGGCAGCCAGCAACGTTTGCAGCAGCCAAACCGTCGCCGATTTGGCCCCGGCCATGCGACCACCGGCGCGGTTCCACACCAGGTAGCCCAATCCGGCCGCCGCCGCCAGGATCCCGAGCATCAGCAGCCATATCGGCCAGCCTCCCAGCAGCACGAAGGTGCCGCGCGAGAAGACCGACTGCGGATACTTGAAGAACAGTTCGAACATGTCTTCCTAATGCGTCAAGTCGTAAGTCCAATAATTCACAGCGATACGGTAAGCCAGCGAGGCAAACTTCTCGGGATAGCGGGGATCATCTGAATTCTCCCAGGCGTCACCGAGATCCATATTATGACAGATGACTACCAGAAGCCTGCCCTTGTCGTCATAGATGCCCCGCCACTTGGCCTCAAAGCCGTCGTACTCAAACAACGACCTGGTGAAGACGTACTGCATCCCCGGAACTTGAAAACGATCATCCAGGTCATATATGACGTGGAAGATGGGCTCTTTGTTATCAAGATCGACGATACTTCTGTCGGGAAAGACTTTATTCATGCCGGCAATGAAGTTATTCCACTCGATGGTGCCGTGAAAGTCGTCGACCATGAGCATGCCGCCGCGCAGGAGGAACTCGCGGAGCTGACGCGCTTGCTGATCGGTCAAGTTCCAGTAGCCCACTTCTACGGCATAGAGCGAGGGCCAGTTATAGACGTCGTCTTCGCCATCGAGGTCGACGACTTGCTCGACGGAG
This sequence comes from Acidobacteriota bacterium, assembly GCA_030775415.1. Taxonomy (GTDB): domain Bacteria; phylum Acidobacteriota; class Terriglobia; order Bryobacterales; family Bryobacteraceae; genus Palsa-187. The sequence goes on from JALYJH010000185.1 coordinate 2,201, forward strand.
CGGGTGTCGATGCGCGTCAGGCGGCGTATGCCTTGGAGCAAGTGGCGGTCAGAGCGCGGATAGTCAACGGTCCAGCGGCGATTGCCGTCGGGGACTCCGTGGGGCGCGAGGAAGGAGGGGTAGCGCAGGCGCGCGCGGGTCCATTCGGTGGATTGCTGCCAGTCTGGCGGGAGCGGAAAGTTTTCGTACTCGACGCCCGGGTAATCTTTGAAGGGTCGTTGCGCCCGCAGCACGCCCCAGCCGGTGATCGCACACAAAACTAGCCAAAGAAACGAGCGCAGACGCATTCGGGCTCTTTAAGAATCGGCTTCAGGATAGCACAGGGGTTTGGAATGGGCGACTGCCGAAAGCGTGGATGCTCGGGGGGAGTAGAATAGGGCAGGAGTCCTTTCCATGGCGAGTGATCTCACTCAGGAACGCCAGCAAGCGGAAGCGCTTCTCGAACGGCTATCGGCTGAAAAGTTGAGAGTCGTACGTAGTCTGCTCGAAGTCATCGTCGATGACGAAGAGGAGCTAACCGAGGAAGTCATGCTCAACAAGGCACCCCTCGACGAAGAACCTGAGACCAATGCCGAACGCTTGGCTGTGGCTCAAGCGCGCGCCTCTTTGAAAAACAGCGGAGGCAAGGGCCTTCCCCACGATGAGGCTACGCGCCGACTGGGACTAGGTTGATCGGGAGGAAATGAAGGACCTGGAATGGTCCGATTTCTGCGCTTGAAGATATGGCCGCTCTCGAGGCGCCGTCCTGGTGCTGCGCATTCTTACCGCAAAGATGCCTACCGGTAACTTACACGGGTGCAGCGCTTGTCGTTCATGGTGCAGGATGGCGAAAACGCTCCAAGGTCCCAGTTGTCCAGTAGGCCCGCGGTGCGATCCTGCGCCGGTCGTCTTCATATCAATGGGTCAAATCGTAAATGAAATAATTCATCCCAATGCGGTAGGCGAGTGACGCGTACTTCTCGGGATACATGGGGTTGTCTGAATGCTCCCAGGCGTCACCCAGATCCATGTTGTGGCAGATGGCGACCATAATGCGGCCCTTGCTGTCGCGAATGCAGCGCCAGTGGGGCTCCATGCCGGTGGGGCCGGCTTCGTAGGTCAAGCCCGTCTCGAGGAACTGGGCGCCGGGGACTTGGAAGCGGTCCTGCAGATCGTAGATGGTGTGGAAGATGGGGTCGTTGTCGGGGATGTCTTCGATTTGCCGATCCGGGAACACGCGCTTCATGCTAGCAAGGAAGGTGTCCCACTCGCGCACGCCACGGTAGGGTTCGGTGCCGTGGAAGTCGTCGCACATGAAAAAGCCGCCCTTCAGCAGAAAATTGCGGAGCTGCTCGGCCTGATCATCGGGCAGCGACCAATGCCCCACTTCGACACCGTAGACAATGGGCCAGTTGTTGATTTCGCCGGTGCCGTCGAGTTCCACCACTTGTTCAGTGGAACGCGAGTCGATGCGGGTGAGGCGGCGGACGCCTTCTAATAAATGCCGGTCTGAGCGGGGGTAGTCCATGGTCCAGTAGCCGGCGAAACCCAGAAAGCGCCCGGTGCTGTGGAGGCCGTAGCCGGTGATATCGGGATAGCGCAGGCGTGCGCGGGTCCACTCAGCGGGACGGTTCGCGTCGGGCGGGAGCGGGAAATTCGCGTACTCGATGGCGGGCCATTCGCGGAACGGTTTTTGCGCCCACAGCGCGCCAAGGGCGGCCAACCCCGTTACGCCAATGGCCAGTACAGTACGAAAACGCATGGATGCGCGGAACCGGTCTCAGAATAACATAGGCGCCGCGGACGGCTGTTATTTCACGGGCGCGCTTCCGAAATCTTCGGGGCTCACGGTGTTATTATTGCTCGCGGTTTTCCAGACGCTGTCGCCCCACCAGGGGTCGCCATTCGTGGCGCGCTTGGGGAGCATGCGCTTGCCTTGACGGATTTCGATCCCGGCCAGGGTTTCGTTGGCGGCGGCTTCTTCGAATTCAAGCGTCATGCTCTGGTCATGGCCGTCTTTATCGGTGAACTCGAAGTTGACCATACGTTGCGCGGGGTGTTCCACGAGAAAGCGTCTGTGTAGTTGCCACACCTTATAAAGAGGGGCGGAAGGCGGCACCACTTTGGTGCCTAATTCCACGTTGAGAATGTCCGCGTAGGGAATCGGCAAGACCAATTTGCCGGAACGGAAGACAGCTTGATTTTGTTCCAACACCAGGATGCCTTCGGCCCCGGGGGAAACACCGTCCAGGTTGCCGACCGCATAGACGGCGGGGCCGCCTCCGGATCCTGCTACCGCGGCGATGGACGATAACAAAAGAATAGAGACACTTCTCATCTCCGGCGGATCGGCAGGAGGCGCGGAGAACTTTAGCTTGGATTAATCGGCGGGTCGTGCCTGATAGATATCATGCAGACGGATCAGTCCCTGGCACACTTGCGTTGCGGGGTCGAGCACGGGCAGCACGTAGATCTGCGAGGGCCGGTCTTCCATCAGGCACAACGCTTCGTGGACCAAGGCTTCGGGGCCGATGTGGACAGGCGAAGCGGTCATGACGTCAGAGGCGCGGAGCGGGCGGATGTCGTCGTGATTGCGCAGCGCGCGGCGGACGTCGCCGTCAGTGATCAATCCGAGCAAGCGACGATCGCCGCCTATCACGCAGGCTGCGCCGAGCGGATGTTGCGACATTTCTATGACCACGTGTTTCAGCGAGTCGGTGTCGGTGGCCCAGGCAACTTCCCCGCCCGAGTGCATGACGTCGCGGACACGCAGGCGCAGGTTGTGGCCGAGTTGTCCGGACGGATGAAAGCGGCGAAAGTGTTCAGCGGTGAAGCCCCGGGCCTGCATAAGAGTTACCGCCAGCGCGTGCCCTAGCGCGAGCGCCACCACGGTGCTGGCAGTGGGCGTGTAACCCTCGGGGTCTGCTTCACGCTGCACGGAAGCGTCCAGAACTACATCCATTTCGCTGGCTAAAGGGGAACGCACGTTGCCCAGAATGCCGATGAAGCGAACCCCGAATTCGCGCAGCGGAGCGACCAGTTCCATCAACTCGGCGGTCGACCCGCTCTTTGAGATCATGACCACGGTATCTCCCGCCTGGCACATGCCTAAGTCGCCATGGCCGGCTTCCGTGGGATGAAGGAACACCGCCGGGGTACCCGTACTCTGAAGAGTGGCGGCAACCTTGCGGGCCACGTGGCCGGACTTCCCCATGCCGGTAATCACGACCTTGCCGGCATGGCTCAAGATCAACTCCACAGCGTTCAGAAAGCTCTCGCCGAGGCGGGCGGACGCGGCCAGCACGGCGTCGGCTTCGGTTTGCATCGCTCCGCGGGCGGTGGCGAGCCAGTATGCCTTATCGGTCATCCCCACCATGATAGGGCAGAGCTGGGGCACACTTCCGGCGCGCATCCGGACAGGCGGCCTGCGTCAAGGCAGGGTGCTGGATCAGTAGCGTTCGCGGCGCTGCGGGCGTCCAGCTCCGGCACCGCCGCTTTCACGTGGCGCCATGGGACGCGCCTCATTTACCACCAATGTCCGGCCCATCAATTCTTTACCATGACACGACTCCACTGCGTGCGCGGCCACGGCGTCGTCATTGATTTCGGCGAAACCGAAACCACGCGCCTGACCCGTGAAGCGGTCCCGCATCACAGTGATGGCATCGACGGCAACTCCATGATCGGCAAAGAAATTTTGCACGTCCGTTTCGTTCGCGGTATATGGAAGATTCCCCACGAAAAGCTTCTTCACTTTACGCTCCTCCTTGTAAATGGAGGCTACAGCAGAGAGACACCGGGCGGCACGGAACGGTAGAACCGAAGAGCAGACGGATACTCAACCCTGACACTCCAATACGGCAGTAGTATGCCACCAAAGTACCTGCGAGTCAAAGGTCAAACGGGGGGGATGGGGG
>JALYJH010000186.1 GCA_030775415.1 Acidobacteriota bacterium
CCGTGGGGACGTATGCAATTTGGTATCCCGCGGCGATGGCCCGGCGGCAGAAATCTACATCCTCAAACCAGACCGGCCAGTACTGCTCGTCCCATCCACGCAGTTTGTCCCAAACGTCACGACGGAACATAAGGAAGGCGCCCGCCGGCTGTTCCACCGGGCCGGGTTGATGCAAGTCGCGATCCAAGTAACGGTACGCGCGGTTCACCCGGTTTGAGGGCCACAACCGGTTAATCCCTAAGAGTTCCAAGGCCAGTGAGAGGGGCGTGGGAAAACGCCGGATCGTGAACCCGGCCTGAGTGTTGCCGGCGGCGTCCACCAAGCGCCCTGCAGCCAAGCCGTCGCGACTCGCCGATTCGACGAGAGGGTCGATCTCAGTAAGCAATTGGGCATCGGGATTTAAAAGCAGGATGAAATCGCCGTCGGCCGCTTCGCGAACGCCTTGATTAACGGCTGCCGCGAAGCCGCGATTCCGCTCATTGGCGATCAGCTTCGCTCCGTTCCCCGTCCTCACTAGGTCTACAGTTCTGTCCGACGAGGCGTTATCCACAACCAGCGTGCTCACCTGAGGCGCCATTCTAGTCAACGCCTCCATGCAGGAAATGATCACTTGTTCCGAGTTGTAGGTAACAATTACCGCGGTGACAGCCAGAAGTAAGCCCTCCAATAGCTGTCAAAGCTCGTTTCTTGAGCGAGCGCAAGTATGCTCGCCTCGCTCGCTTCCAGCACCCGTGCCAGGTCTTTGCTGGTGTATTCATTTGTACTTAGCCGCCCCATCCGGCCGGCCTCCCGAATCCCCGCGAGCTTGCCGCGCAGGTAGGCGACACCGCACCCATGCCGGAGAGCGATCAATCCCCAAAGCAACTGTCCGGCCACAACCGGCCAGCGCGGCTGACCTGGGAAGTGCTTGGCGGCTAACAGGACCTGGTTTCGGGCGATGCGCCAGACTGTATCCTTGCTCCACCCGCCCAAGGTGGCGCTGCCCAAATGATAGGAGACTGCGGAAGGGACGTACACTCCGTCCCTGCCCGCCAAGGCGCAACGCAGTCCAAACTCGACGTCTTCCATATAGGAACCGAAGCGTTCGTCGAGGCCGCCGAGCTCGCGAAAGAGTTGCCGCCGAAAAAGGGCTGCCGTCATGGGGGCGAAGCGGATCCGCCGCGGCTGGTTCCACACCGGACCATCGTACTTCCCTGACCCGCAGCGGCTGGCGCAGGCACCGCGCGAGAGTTCGTCGAAGGCGCCGTCGACCCTGGTATGATCGGCCGCTTGCAGGATTTTACCGGTGACGAACCAAGCGTTCTCACGGGCTGCCAGCAGTTTCTCGAGCCAGTCCGGCTGGAAAGTCACGTCGTTATTGACGATGGCAACCCAGTCGCATTTGGCTGCTTCGATCCCGCGATTCACGGCGGCAGCGAACCCCATATTCTGGCCCAAGCGCAGCACGGTCGCGCCGGCGCGCTCGGCTAAATCCGCTGAATCGTCTGTAGAACCGTTGTCGACCACGATGATTTTGTCAAACTTCCGCGTCTGCGCGGCCAGACTGTCGAAGAGGTTGAGCAACAGATCGCGACGGTTCCACGTGGGAATCACTGCGGTCGGCATGCTTCACCAGAATAACTGCTGGGCAAGCATAATATGATGGACTCATGAAGCAATTCCTGTTGGCGGCTGCCACCCTGGCGATTTCGATCAGTGCTCCGGCCGCGGGGTTGGACGACGTGAAGACCGTGTACGTGCTGCCGATGTCTAACGGGCTGGATCAATATCTGGCGGCGCAACTCACCTCCGGGTCAGTGCTGCAGGTGGTGGCGGATCCGCGCAGAGCGGATGCCGTGCTGACGGATCACCTGGGGCAAAGCTTTGAGGATACTCTGGCAGATTTGTACAGCAGCAGGCCCTCCCTCCGCGAAAAACCCGGCGACAAAACGGAGGACACGGGCGCGGCTTACACGCGTTCCGGCATGCAAGGACAGAGGGGCCGTGGCAACGTTTTCCTGGTGAACCCTAAGACGCGCGATGTGCTGTGGAGTTTTTATGAATCTCCCGGCGACAAAACGCCCAACGGGATGCGGCGCACGGCCTCCAAGATTAGCGCCAGACTGGCGCACGCGGTTAAGGCTAAGTAGCGCGCTTGCGGGCCACTTCCGCGCGGTAGCCTTCGACCAGACGTTCCGTCATTCGACGCATGTCGCGTTTCGCGACTACTTGTTCGCGCGCTCGAGCAGCCATGGCCGAGGCCTTTAGGGGATTACGCAGAAGGTCGACCACGTGGCGTGCGAACTCGGCTGGTTGATCGGCTAGCGCGCAAATCTCACCGTCACGATCCGCCAGGCCTTCAGCGCCCAAGCGCGTCGACACCACCGGAATCCCCGCCGCGAAGGCTTCGAGCAGTTTGACGCGCACGCCCGAGCCGCTCAATATCGGGCACACGAACAACGCATAACTGGCCAAAGGCTCGCGGACGTCTTTGACGAATCCCACGAGTGTCACGGTGTCGGCGTGCCGGAAGGAACTGAGGGGCGGCGGCTCTGAGCCGACCACCAGGACCCGCGCGCGCGGCTCTTCGGCGACTACTAACGGCAGTACCTGCTCGACGAACCAGGTCAATGCTTCTTTATTCGGAGTGTGGCGGAAGCTACCCAGGAACAAAATAGTGAACGGCTTGCGGCCGTCCGGCTGGTAAGTATAGCGCGACGTTTCGATTCCCGCGCGATAACCGTCATCAATCCGTCCCCTCAGTTGGGGCAGGAACGAGAGCAGGTAGTCGGCGTTGTCGCGGCTACAGACTTGAATGCGGTCGAGCGCCGGCAGCATGCGTAATTCCCAACGCAATGAGCGTAGATATTCCCAGCGAGCGGAGAGTTTTTCCGTGAAGTCCGCCATGAAGGGGAGGCGGCGCGCGATGGATTGGAAATACACATCATGTTCGAACAGGATGCTGGGGATGCGGCGGAAATGGCCGGCGTATTGTCCCAGAACGGTGTATTCGAGCTGAAGCACGTCGATCTTTTTGGTGTAGATTTGGCGATGGATTAGCCATGCCAAGTCTGGGATGCGAAATTCGCGAACGGCGTGCGGCTCGATGGAACCTAACTGTCGCGGGAGGCCGACCGGGCGCACCAAATATTCGGTAGAGGCGCAGATGCGATCGAGTTCTTCATGCGCCGGGCGCTCGTGCGCGAAGTCGAGGAGCACGATGAGATGTAGTTCGCACAAAAGCGCCAGTTCACGCACTGTTTGGTTCATGAACACGCCGCCGCCGTGGATGGGAGGACATATCGGATAGGGCGAAACGAACAAAACGCGCAAGGGCTCCCTGTCAAGCGCGTCGAACGTGTCGCGGAAGTAACCACCGAGGGGGCGGCGAAAAGCTTCCGTGTCAGAGACGGCGGCGAGGCGGAGCGCGCGTGCTCGCGAAGCCATTGCGGCCGGGAGTTGCAACGCGGCGCGGAATATACCGGCCAAGCTGGACCGTTCCGGAGAATCGCCACCCAGCCAGCTCAGCAGCGCACTGATCCACGAAGAAAAGAAATTCGCCAGTAAGCGCCGCCATTCGTGGATGTTCTTCCAGGTGAACAGCAAGAAATTCTTTTTGAGGACACCCTGAATGTAAGCATCGCTGAAACGGCGCCCGATGGTTCCGCGATGTTCGTGATACACCACGCTCGCAGGCTGATACAAATTCTTCCATCCGCGCTTCCACGACAGGTAGCCGAGGTCGGTGTCTTCGAAGTAAAACGGTGCGAGCAGTTCGTCGAAGCCGCCCAGCTCCAGAAATTTGCGCCGGTCAAACGCGCAGGAGCCGCCACCTCCATAAGCGCAGGGGTACAGCTCGCGGACAGTGGGCTCGCTGCGATGGCGGACGCGAAGACCGCCGCGCTCCCACCAGAATTCGGTGAGCCCCGTTTCTTCGCGAACCTTGTTGGGATCGGAAAAGAAGATTTGGCACGCGACCGAAAACACTTGCGCGTCCGTGAATCCGTCGAGCAAAGGCTGGAGGAAATCCGCCTCGACGCGCATATCGCTGTTGAGCAGCACGACCACGTCATGGCGGGCAGCTCGGAACCCCGCGTTTGATCCTCCGCCGAAGCCCAGATTGTTTGCAAGCGCGATCACACGGACCTGCGGGAAGCATTCGCGGATAAACTCGGTGCTGCCATCGGTTGAACCATTGTCGACCACGATGATTTCGCTTCCAGCAACACGTTCTGCAGCCACGGCTACGGATGGCAGATATTTTGCGAGAAGATCACGCCCATTCCAATTAGGAATCACGATCGCGGCGGACAATGCATCGGGCTGCGTGTCCGCATTGAGCTTGCGGCGCGGGAGCAGGCGTATGCTCAGATCCGTAACGGCCAGAACGACCGCCGCGAACAGCAGTAGCAACGGCGAAATGAGGGCTAGCGGAAGTCCTACGATAAAGCGCCGCAGCGCTCCGGGCCTAGCTACCTCCACCGCTTGCATCACCCTTGGCTGGCGATTGGTCGAGATCTGGTCCGAGGTTCAGTTTGCGGCCGACCTGGATCCAACGTGAGGATCTCCATAAGTTAAGCCGCGCTGTGAAGTCCTCCACTTGCATCCCCAGCTCGTGCACCTGGGCGGCGAGCTTCTGGGCCCAATGGGTGCGTTCGATGACCGTGTTTTCGGCGGCGGCCAGATTTTCAAGAACGGCAGTCAAGTCGCGGCGGGCAGCGGCCAGCTCTACTTCCGTACGCAGCGCCCAGCGGTTCTGTTCCTCCATATGAGCCGTTAATTCTTCGTGTTTGCCGTGCAACGCGGCATATTGCCCGCGTGCTTCGAGTAACTCGTGCTGCAGGCTTTCAATATGTTTCTCGCGCTCACGAAGCACATTGGAGGCTTGATGCACGAAAAGAAAAGCGGGTGACGGCGGCGGCTCGCGGAGGGAGCACACGGCCAGAAAGAAGTGCGCTTCCCGTGGAGTCCCGCGCACGCCATCCATACGGCCCTCGATAGCGGAAGCAACTCGCTGCTGATAAAACGCGAAGGCCTCGACGTGATTTTGCAGCAAGACCGTGCAGTACGGAAAAAACTCCGTGAGGACGTTACGGTATTCTTCGAAGTCGAATTCGTGAGTGTGGAATGGATTGGGTCCGGCGGACCCTCGCGATGCTGTGTAGTATTCCTTATTCGGGGTCGAAACCAGGAAGACGCCGCTGGGATGAAGCAGGCGGCGGGCTTCGCTCAACAGCCCTCGCCAATCCGTGAGGTGTTCGATTACTTCGAAGGCCGTGATTAATTCAAACGACGCGCCACGAAAAGGCAGGCGTGTACCCGAGGCGGGAACGAAAAAGACATTGGCTTGTGAATACGCGGCTGTGGCGTGAGCGATCGCTTCGGGCGCGAGATCGATCCCAATTGCGGAGCGCGCGCGGCCAGCGAGTTCGGCGGTGCCGTAGCCCGCGCCGCATCCGAGATCCAATACGCGTGCGCCGGTAGCAAAACGTGCAGCGAAGGCGTAACGGGAAATATGCTCCGCCCAGAGGTCGGGATCCACTTGGCCAGGAATGACGCGTTCGCCCGTAAATTCGATCACAGTGCGACGGCTCCCGCGCCGATTCGCGAGTTCACTTCCACGCGACAAGGAAATCGGAAGTGGCCATACATAGGACCGTCGGGCGCGGTCATTTGCAGGACCACGGCATTATCAATCCAGTCGCACACGTTGAAGCGCTCCAGAGTTCCGTTGGCGACAGCCGGGGAAAAAGAGATCGACGTGGAATAAAGCGTGGGAATGCTGAGGTGGAAGTCCACCGTGCAAACCTCGCCCGCCAAAAGCGGTGAGAGTGTGTAGCCTTCACTCTCCGTGTTCGAGCCGGCGAGATCCACCCCGCGTTGATCACGAAAAACAATCCCGACGATAGGCCGGTCCAGGTTGCTTTTAGCGCGAACGCTGACGCGAACCACGATGGCCGAATCCGGCGCTAAAACGCTCAAGCGGCGCCCGGAATCGTCACAGACCGCAATACCTAGGATTTCGGCGTGACCGTCGCCATAACGATAATCGATGTTCGGAATTTCACTGATGATTTCAAGCGGCGCTGGGCTGAGGTTGTGAGGATGGTGAACGA
>JALYJH010000187.1 GCA_030775415.1 Acidobacteriota bacterium
ATTTCGTAGCGCGCGAGGACATGACGCTTGCGGGCGTGGAGCTGCTGACGCTGCTTTACGACAACACGGTTTTGAAAGTGCCGAGTGGAACTGTAGTCAACGCGGGGCAAGAGATTGCGGTTGTCCGCGGGCCTGCGCGGTTGTTGCTGACTCGTGAACGTGTGGCGCTGAACTTCCTGCAACGCTTATCGGGCGTGGCTACGCTGGCGCGGCGCTTCGTGGAGGCGGTGGAGGGGACGGGGGTCCGCATTTTGGACACGCGTAAGACTACGCCAGGGCTGCGTGTACTGGAGAAAATGGCGGCGGCGGCGGGCGGGGTGGTGAATCATCGCATGGGATTGTGGGACGCGGTGCTCATCAAGAACAACCACATTCGTCTGGCAGGAGGGGTTCGCGCCGCGATGGAGGGGGCGCGGGTGCTGGGAAAGCCAATCGAGGTGGAAGTCCGCACGCGCGCCGAGATCGAGGTTGCGCTGGATTGCGGGGCGGGGCGGCTGCTGCTGGATAACATGACTCCGGCGCAGGCGGCTGAGGAGATTGTTTTTATCGCGCGGCGGGCGGAAGTGGAGATTTCAGGAGGGGTCACGCTGGCGAATGTGCGGGCCTACGCTGACGCTGGGCCGGATTTCATTTCGTCGGGGTCGATTACACACTCAGCCATGGCCGTGGATATCAATTGCGGAATTTATGAGCTTTGAATTGCCCGGGCGGCGGGTGGAGTGGCTGGCGTCGACCGACTCGACAATGATCGTGGCGGCGCGGCTGGCGCGCGAAGGGTGTGCGTCGGGAACGGTGGTGGGGGCGGACCAGCAGACGGCGGGGGTCGGGCGCGCGGGGCATACGTGGTATTCCGAAGCAGGGTCCGGATTATATGTGTCGATGATCTTGCGGCTGGCGCTGGGCTCGGAATCACTACCGCTGGTGATGCTGGCGCTGGGTCTGGCTATACAACATGCGATTGCGGAAGTGAGCGGCCTCGCGCCAGACCTGCGCTGGCCTAACGATGTGTTGCTGGGTGAAAAAAAGTGCGCGGGGATTTTGGCGCAGATCGAAGGTGATGCGGTGATCGCGGGGATCGGTATTAATGTTAGCCATACCCGTTTTGAGCCGGATATTGCGGAGTTGGCGACGTCGCTGCGGCTGGCGGGTGCCGAAGTATCGCGCGAAGCCTTGTTAGCCGTTCTGGTGGCCGCGGTGGAAGAATCCTGCGGCGTGCTGATTTCGAGCGGGCCGGCGGCGATTTGCGATGCGTTCACGCGCGCTTCGACGTACGCGCAGGGGCGGCGGGTGCGGGTGGAGCAGGACGCAGCGATTCTCGGAGGCGTGACGGCGGGGCTCGATGCTTCGGGTTTTCTGCTGCTACGGCAGGATAATGGGACGGTGACGAAAATACTGGCTGGCGGCGTACGGCCCCTCTGAATATGCTTCTAGCACTCGACGCGGGGAACACGAACATCACCATCGGGGCGTTTTCCGGCGCGCAATTAATTGGGCGCTGGCGACTGCGCACTATTCGCGATCAGACTCCGGATGAGTGGGGCATTCTGATGCGCAATCTTTTTTCCCTATCCGGGCTGGACTTAAGCCAGGTTTCAGGGGTCGTGATTTCGAGCGTGGTTCCGGCAGTGGAGCAGCCGCTCACGGCCATGGCTGAGCATTACTTTCATCGCCAACCGATGTTTATCACTCCCACGACTGATACGGGCATTCGGGTCCTTTACGATAATCCGCGGGAAGTGGGGGCTGACCGCGTGGTGAATGCCGTCGCCGGGCTGCTGCGATACGGCGGGCCCTGCGTGGTGGTGGATCTGGGCACCACAATAAACTTCGACGTGGTTTCAAAAGACGCAGAGTTTTTAGGCGGGCTGATCGCGCCGGGTATAGGCATGTCGATCAACGGACTTTTTGCGCGCACGGCGCGGCTGCCGATGGTCGATTTCCGCGCGCCTGAGAAGCTGGTGGGGAGCAATACGGTGGAGAGCATACAGTCTGGACTGTATTACGGGTTCATCGGGATGATCGATGGCATTGTCGAACGGATCATGAAGCAGTTGGGTCCTGAGACCAAGGCGGTCGCCACCGGAGGGCAGGGGCAGTTGATTGCCGACGGTTCACGGCTGGTAAAGGTCTACGACCAGGACTTGACGCTCGAAGGACTGCGGCTTATTTGGGAGCGCAATCAAGCACGTTGACAGATAATTACTTCAACTATTTCACGGAAATCGAAGACCATTTTCAGCGGGCGCGGGGGACGGGCCTGTTTCTGCTGTCGCCGCTCGACTGGGCGCTCATAGAAGCCTGGAAGAACGCGGGAATTCCGTTAGAAGCGGTGCTGCGCGGGATTGATCGGGCTTTCGACAAATGGCGCTCCCGACCGGCTCGCGCGCGTATCCAGATGGTGAATTCCCTGGCGTATTGCGCACAGGCGATCGCGGCGGAAGTCCAGGTAATGGTGGACGGCGGGCCGGCGAAACCGGCGGGCGGGGCGGCGCCTTTTTCGATCGAGGACGTGCGCGGCTACGTGGCGCGCAACGCTGTGGCATTGCGGAAAGCTGGCCTGGATGAAATGGCAGTGTCGCTCGAGGCGGTGCCGGTCGACACGCTCTATTCCGATTTGGAACAACTGGAGCAGCGGTTGACGGCGCTGGAGGAAAAAATGATCGCGCGGCTACGGGCGGACGCGAGCGACGAGGCGCTCTTTGAAGCCCGGCGGACGCTCGATCGCGAACTCAAGCCTTATCGCGGCAAGATGAGCACGGAGCAACTGGCCCTGCTCGAAAAGCAGTTTCTGGAAAGGAAATTATTGGAAAACAGGAAGTTGCCGCGTTTGAGCCTGTTCTATTTGCATCCCTGAATATCCCCGGAGAAGTAAGTAAAAGGTAATAGTTCTAAGGCCGCTTAGGGGCACATTTTGTACTATTCCACTGAAAAATTCACGGGTATCATCCGAAAAGTCTCCTGAGGACTATTCCGGCCGGTGTAATGGAGGCCCGAGCCCATTTGGGAGACATGATGATGAAGAACTTGCTAGTAAGAATCCAGGCTTTCCGCGATACTCGCGGTCAGGACCTCATTGAATACGCGCTGATGGCGGGCTTCGTCGCTGTGGCGGCCGGTGCGGTGATGCCGGGCGTGGCCAGCAGCATTAGCACCATTTTTTCGCAGGTGGGATCAGTGATGGCGGTGGCATCAACGCAGGGCAGCTAAAAATAACGGAAGTTTACTGGGTCCGGAGAGGGTCAATAGCCCCTCCGGACCTTTTGTTTTTAGGGGTGGACTACTTCGGTTGGGGCAGAAGCCGGAGGTACGGCTTGAGGGTCTTCCAGCCGCCGGGGTACTTTTGTTTGGCTACCTCATCGGTCACGGAAGGCGGAATGATGACGTCCTCGCCTTTCTTCCAGTTGACCGGGGTCGCGAGCGTATGGGTTGCTGTCAGTTGGAGAGAATCGAGCACGCGCAGGACTTCGTCGAAATTTCTTCCCGTATTCATGGGATAAATCAGCATCAGTTTGATCTTTTTGTCGGGTCCAATGACGAACACGGTGCGCACCGTGGCGTTATTGGCGGCGGTGCGGCCCTCTGAAGTAGTGCCGGCATCGGCGGGGAGCATGTCGTAGAGCTTGGCGATTTTCAGTTCGGGGTCGCCGATCATCGGATAGTTGACCTTGTGGCCTTGGGTCTCCTCGATATCCGCGGCCCATTTGCCGTGGCTGCTGACCGGATCGACACTCAGGCCGATGATCTTGGTATTCCGTTTCTTGAATTCCGGCTCCAGCCCGGCCATATAGCCGAGTTCGGTGGTGCATACGGGAGTGAAGTCTTTGGGGTGAGAAAACAAGACGGCCCAGCCGTCGCCGATCCACTCGTGGAAGTTAATGGTGCCCTGGGTGGTTTCGGCGGTGAAATTAGGGGCTTCGTCATTGATGCGTAAAGACATGGTTAATCTCCTCCCCCGATTCTACTCCGCGGGTGAGAATTTTCACCACCTCGAAGCACCAAATAGGCGAGGTGCTATGCAAACTCCCGCCGCCCCGGTTACTGAACGCGCCCGCTTGATCATGCAGACGCTGCTCCAGATGGAGAAGCAGTTTGGGAAGGGATCGGTGCTGCAACTGGGCTCGAAGAGCGTGCAGCAGGTGAGCGTGATCCCGAGCGGGTCGATTTCGCTTGACGCGGCGCTGGGGGTGGGCGGGTTCCCGCGGGGCCGCGTGATGGAGGTATTCGGGCCGGAGTCGTCGGGAAAAACCACGCTGGCGTTGCAGGTGATCGCGCAGGCGCAGGCGGCCGGAGGCACGGCGGCTTTTATCGATGCGGAGCATGCGCTTGACCCCACATACGCGCGGGCGCTGGGGGTGGACGTGGACAACTTGCTGGTTTCGCAGCCGGATTATGGGGAGCAGGCGCTGGAGATCACGGGGTCGCTGGTGGCGTCGAACGTGATTGATGTCGTGGTGGTGGATTCCGTGGCGGCTCTGGTTCCGAAGGCGGAACTGGAGGGTGAGATGGGTGATAGCTTCATGGGTCTGCACGCGCGGCTGATGTCGCAGGCGATGCGCAAGTTGACGGCGTCGGTATCGAAGGCGAATGCGTGTCTGATTTTCATCAACCAGGTGCGCGAGAAAATTGGCGTGGTGTTTGGCAATCCGGAGACTACTACCGGGGGCCGGGCGCTGAAGTTTTATTCGTCGGTGCGGATCGAGGTGCGGCGCATCGGGGCGATCAAGGATGGAGATCAGGTCATTGGCAATCGGACGAAGATCAAGGTTGTAAAGAATAAAGTAGCGGCGCCGTTTCGCGAGGTGGAAGTGGACATTCTTTACGGGCAAGGGATCTCGCGCGAGGGCGATTTGCTGGATTTGGCGGCGACACATGAAGTGGTGGAAAAATCCGGCTCATGGTTCAGCTATGGGGGCGAGCGGCTGGGGCAGGGCCGCGACAACGCGCGCCTGTTTTTGAAAGAGCACACCGATATTCGCGACAAGCTGGACTTGGCGGTGAGGCAGAAGCTGGGGCTGACCGAAACGCCACCGCTGAAGCCCACGGCTCCGGAGTTCGCGTCTAACGGGAAATCGCAGACGGCTTAGCCAGCATCGCGACGATTTGTTCGCGGGCGGCGGCGGTGAGTTGGTCACGCTGGTGTAGTGTCAGGCCGGTAGTCGGGAGCGGATCGCCGATACGGAGCGTCACGCGCTGGAACGGGTGGAATACGGCGGAACCCATCGCTAGTATCGATCGCGTCCCGACTAATGCGATCGGCAACAGCGGGACTTGCGCTTTGATGGCGATGTAGGCTCCGCCTTCCTTGAAGGGCTGCAGGATGCCGTCATGCGAGCGGCCGCCTTCGGGAAAAATCAGCATGGAAATGCGGCGCTCACGGATCACTTGCGCGGCGAGGTTCATGGTTTTGACAGCGGCGCGCGGGTCTTCACGCGGGACGGGGATATGACCGGCCTGCTTGAGGTGCGTCCCCAGGAAGGGGATCTGAAACAGGCCCTTTTTCGCGAGGAAACGAAAGTTTGCGGGGATGCTGCCAAGGATCGCGGGCGTGTCCATATAGCTTAGGTGATTGGAGCAGAGGACGTAGCTGCCGCGGGGATCAATTTTCTCCAGGTCTTCGACGGTGACGCGCACTCCGGCGATCCACAGGAGCGAGCGTGCCCACACGCGGCCGACGCGAATCGCGGCGTCGCCCGTTTTGTCGAACAGCGTCAGAAAAATGCTGACGCAGCCGCACAGGAAGGTGGAGAGAATGATGAGCGGGTCGATTACGACCAGGCTCCAGAGAAAGGCCATGAGTTCTTATTGTAAGAGGCGGCTCGCGCTTCGCCTACCAGGAACAAAGAACCGGTGATGACGACGATGTCATCCGCCGAGGCTTCGCTGGCGACCAGTTTCAGGGCTTTCACGATGTTCGGCACAGGGCGGCCCTGCGGGGCGAGCGCTGCCAGTTCCGCGGGGGGCATGGAGCGCGGAGAATCGGCGGCGGTCAGGATCAATTCGTCGGCTAGGGGGAACAGGAGCGCGCTCATTTCGGCGACGGCCTTGTCGCGCATGGCCCCGAAGATGATCCAGCGCTTGCGGTCGGGATAGAAG
>JALYJH010000188.1 GCA_030775415.1 Acidobacteriota bacterium
CCCAGCTGGAGCACACGCAGAACAAGCCCCCGTTGGGCATCCCGAGAATATGTGTCAGGAGTGTGGCGGACCCAATCCAGTTTGGTTTGCGCCAAATCATATCTGGAATCAGATCGTCGGCTCTGAGGCCGGAATGCTCTGCCCTGTGTGCTTCATTAAGCGAGCTGATAGCAAGGGTCTGTACCAAGCAGGCGGCTGGGAGCTAGTTCCAGAACAAGCCCCCACTGGACAGGAAAACGTGGTTCATCTGCATCACGCGCCCACAACACCAACGGAAGTTCTGTATCAACAGACGGTCGATGAGTTGCGGAGCCAACTGAAGCGATTCGCAAACCCATGGACGGTTGAGATACTGAACCAACAAAGTAACCAGTGGTCTAATTTCTGCCATGATGCGCCGCTGACTCTAGCCGACGCAGAAGAACGCGAACGGGCGTTGGGAACCGAAAATCCAGACGCTAAGTTTCGCGTTGTTCCGTGGTTAAATTCCAGCCAAAGGGCGCAACTCTCCACCACGCGGGAGATCGCAAAGGAGTTGGCGGCGGCGCTGGAGCATGCACTTAGGGCGTCGGCATCCCGTAGTGGTGGAGATTGCGAGTGCGGCGCATGCAGAGTGGGTAGACATGCACTCGCCAAAGCCAAGGACGCTGGCCTGCTCGATGAACCGGGACGCACGCAACCTCCGCCTTAACGCGCACTGAAATGAAACGGCCGGCGGACGCTCGAACGTCCAACCGGCCATGTGGTAAACAGGATCCACCGGTTAGAGCCGTGACGGGCGGTTTGGTTTCACTCCAGCCTGCGGATCCTGCGGATTGATTTTGGGTTGGAGGGGTGAGTGCAGAGACATTTTGCGCGTCGGGCGGGGAAACATTTCCTGTGGAAAATGTTCCGATTCCCATTGAAATGTAAGGGGTTTGTTAATATCATAGGGTCAGTGGAACCACTGCTCGGGGTAGCTCCCCAGGCAGCCACGAGACGTTGCGGAAAACGGGGCCGGGTTTCCTTCTCGGCTCCCCGCAAACCGCAACGCACTGAAAGGAACAGTGCTCAATGATCCCCGCTATTTCTACGCGGCACCGCGGATACTATTTCCGTTCACGCCTTGAGGCTCGGTGGTGCGTTTTCTTCGAAGCCCTAAGAATCAGATTCCACTACGAGATGGAAGGCATAAAACTTCCGGATGGCGTGTGTTATCTGCCCGATTTTTTCTTACCGGACGTGAATATGTGGGCCGAGGTCAAGCCCACGAATTTCACGTCGGCCGAACATTCGAAGTGCAAGCAGTTAATGCGATGCACTGACCGGAATTGCTTATTCCTAGTAGGTCCTCCCGACTTCAGTACCTACATGGGCACCTCGTGGGACTGTGACGAATACACCGAAACAGATTACCTGCTAGACGTCGATTGGCACGGCCGCAAGCACTATAAAAATGGGCGTTTATTCGCTTCTACGGATGGTCAGTGGAATTGCGAACTGATGTTTACTGAGCAGTACCGCGGCGCGGTTTATCTCGCCAGGTCAGAGCGATTCCAGGAGACTGCGTGAAGAGAGAAGCCTTAGACCACACGAAAATGATGAAACTCTCGAGACTGTTGGGGCTCGAGCGCTGGGGCGCCGTGGGCATCATGGAAAGCTTATGGAACCTGACAGCGCGTCAATCCCCAGCCGGCAACATCGGGAAATTGGAAGATCCAGATATTGCCGAAGGGATTGGATGGAAGGGCGAGGCTACGCAACTTGTCGATGCGCTCGTTGAAGCGAAATTTTTGGATCATTGCGACCGACATCGCTTATTGGTCCATGATTGGCACGATCACGCCGACGATTCGGTTCATATGAAATTGGCGAGGGCTAGGCTTTTCTTCGCCAACGGTAAACCACCTAAGCTCACCAAGTTACCTAAGGCAGAGAAGCAAGATGCTGTTAAGTATTACGCAAGCAACAAAGCAGCAAAGAAAACTCCCGCCGTGCGCACGGAAAAGTCACGCCGTGCACCTGCCTTAGCCTTAGCCAAGCCTAGCCATATACAAAACCTTTCTCCGGCTGACGCCGGGGAGAGAGACGCGCTTCCCGGTCTTCCCGAAATCGTTCTCGAGACGGCCGTGTCGGAAATTCACCAACGCCACCCTGCCGTGCGGCGTTGCGGACCGGCCGAGATTCGAGGAAAGTTGTTAGTGATTCTGCGCAAATTTCCAAAAGAGCACAGAATCGAGAAAATAGCGAAGATCAGCACCAACCACGAGGCGTGGTGCGCGACGGAAGACTGGCAAAAAGAGGGCGGCCAGTTCGCTAAAGGGCTTGCAAATTGGCTGTCTCCAACGATTCCTCGGTGGGATTCTTCGCCTGATCCAGAAGTACCAAAAACCCAAGCTGGATTGCTCGACTTCGCGAAAATGCCCGGCCATATGAACCCAGGATTACTGACAGACTAATGGAATTCAACACATCTGAAATCTCGACGTATTACCAGTCCCGCGTGCCACAAATGGCCCAACCTGACCGCAAAGAATGGCGCGGCAAGTGCCCGGTTCATAACGGCAAAGACGATAACTTTGCCGTCGATACGAGCACAGGAATGGCATTCTGCCACTCCGCCTGTAACCGCGGGTGGGACATGATCTCGCTCGAGATGGAGCTTGACGCCAGCGACTTTGCGAAGGCGAAGCAGGAGGTCTTTAGGATCGTTGGTAAGCCACTCCCGAATTGGCAGGAACGAGACATAGAGGCGACTTTTGACTACACGGATGAAACGGGAAAGCTACTTTATCAGGTAGTCCGCAAAACTGGAAAGCGATTCTCTCAGCGCCGCCCTGTCGAGGGACAAGAAAACCGGTGGATATGGGGGCTAGGGAGCGCTTCACCTGTGCCTTTTCGTCTCCCGGCACTACTTAAGGCCGAATTGGCAGCAATCGCCGAAGGCGAGAAAGACGTGCTGAATCTCACTCGGGTTGGGTGGACGGCGACTTGCAATAACGGCGGTGCCGGAAACTTCAAGCCGAACCTGGTCCCCTATTTCGCCGGAAAGCACGTTGCTATTTTCCCCGACAACGACGAACCCGGCCGGAAGCACGCGGAGGGCGTCGCGAAGTTGCTCCACCCGGTGGCGGCGTCTGTGCGGATCGTTGAAATTCCGGATTTGCCGCTAAAAGGAGACGTCTCGGATTATCTCGCAACCGGCAAGACTGGAGATGATCTGTACGCGCTGTATGAACAAACGCAGGATTGGAATCCAGAGTGGAAGTTCACCGCCGATGTTCCTAACGAAAATGACCGCTACCTGAGAACCTTCGGCCAATTTGTGCAAGAGGTTGGCGGTCACGAAGCGTTCTGGAAAAGCATCGAAATCGAGGGCTTGCCAACGCCGTTCGAATCTCTTACCCGCAAACTGGGCGGGATGCGTGCCGGCGAGGTCTATGTGCTCGCAGCCAACCAAGGTCAAGGCAAGACATCGCTCGGTTTGCAGTTCGCAATAGCTGCGCTCGAACGCCGCGGCGGCGTGCTGATCTTCTCAATGGAAATGGGGCACCGTGACGTTTTTCAGCGGGTTGCGGCCATCGACGCTCGGGTAGACCTATCGCAATTCCGCCGGCTGAAGCGGTTCCATCACGACGCGCCAAACCTGATCGAAGCGGAAGCGGCGCTGCGGATCGCCACCGACAAGTTCTCGAGGATGCCCCTGTACGTCTCCACCCGCAGCGGTGTAACGCCGGAGTTTCTGACAGAGGAGGCCACCCGCGTGAAGGGCCGCGCCAAGATTGATCTGGTGATTGTTGACCATATGCAACTGATGGGCAGCACGGGCAAAGTGAAGTCTGATTATGAGAAATTCACATCCATCTCGAGAGCAACGAAGGGAATCGCGGCCGAACTCAAAGTTCCGTTGCTGCTGATCTCCCAAACAAGCCGCGCGAATTCCATGGACCGCCGCGCCGAACTCGAGGTCAGTGATCTTCGCGGTAGTGGCGCCATCGAGGAAGACGCCGCCGTCGTAATGCTGCTCTATTACGATGCCGAGGATTTTAAGGCCGCTAAGGCCGATCCCACCGGTGAACGGCTCAAGCGCGGTCCTATCAAAACATGGCTAAAGCTGGGCAAGAATCGCTATGGACCACAGGGGACTTACGAGCTCCTGAATCACTTCAAGGCGCAAACGCGGTTCGACCCGATGGAGGTTGCATGAGCTGCCCAGCCGGCCAACGCCGCGCCCTAGCCGATCCCACGGCGTGCGAGGACGCTAACCTGGCGCGCGCCAAGATTGGAGCGGCGAAATGAAAACAGAAGCCCAAATTCGCGAGATGAAGCGCTGGGTAGAAATACAACGAGCGAAGCAGATTGCCAATAGCGGCAACGTCACAAATGTCACGCAGGCTACGCTTTCGGTATTGGATTGGGCGCTGGATGAGCAGTTGCCTTACGTGGTGCCAGAAGATCCCAACGCGGCACAGGAGAGGGCCGCAGCGCAGCATCCATCGGCCGTCGCAGCGACACCATTCCCGGTACGTCGATTTACTTTGGCAGCCGGGACGCAGTGATACATGACGCGGACGGCGTGGTCATCGCGGAGCTTGGACGGTTGCCGCAAGATCCCAATGCGGCGCGGGAGAGCGGAGCGAAATGAGTTGCGCATGTAGATTATGCGAGCATCACCGGCGCATTCAATCCGTCAAGGAAACGGGAAGCATCGAAGAATTACGCGAGTTGATCGACGAACTTGAAAACGATCTTGCCGGGACAGCTTCCGATTTGGAAGTAGATGAGGCGATTCTATCTGGGACATGGCCGAGTTCCAGGGATTACGCGCTTCACGCTCTGGAGCAGTCGGAAAGCAACGCTTGGATGAGATGGGCGAATACGGGAAAACCGCCCGCAAGGGCTCCAATGGAGCAAGAAAGAGGGAAGAGTGAAGACAGTTAAGGTTTCAATCACGGGCACGATGCCTATTCTGATGCACGCCGATAATATCGACTGGGCAGACAGGATGGAAGCGTGGAAGAACGATCCCAAGAATAAAGCGATGTCCAAGGCTGGCGACGATCGCACGCCGCCATGGCGCTGGATCGGCTGCTTGAATTACGACGATCCAAAAACGGGAATCGTCACTGTCCCGTCAGAGTACATTATGCGCTGTATGATGGGCGGCGCTGCGCAGGTTCCTACCGGCAAGGGCAAGGGAACATTCAAGGCACAGAGCCAGAGCGGGCTCCTCTGTAGCGAATTTCACTGGCCGTTGCTCATCAACGGCAAAGAGATTCAAATGTCCGCGATCAATCAACTGATGAACCTGGAGACGTTTCAAGAGCACGTTGAAGCGGCGAGGGACTTGGGATTTTCACTATTCACCAAGCGCGCCAAAATCGGAACTTCGAAACATATCCGCGTTCGTCCGCGCTTCGATAACTGGAGCACTGCTGGCGAAATAGTGATTGTTGACGATCAGATTTCCAAGACAGTCTTGCAGCAGATTCTTGACATTTCCGGGCGACTCAAAGGGCTCGGTGATTGGCGTCCAGGTGCGCCCACGCCAGGGCCGTTTGGAATGTTTACGGCTGAAGTTTCCTAATAAGGCCCGCTTTGGCTAGGCGGGGCGGGGTGAGCCCAGGCGCGGTGGGGCGTGGCGTGGCACGGTTGGGTAGGGGCTCCAATGGAGCATTCGCACTTATAGTTTTGCTCTTCGGCTCGACAGGGCAGGGCGCGGCAAGGTGAGGCGGGGCAAGGCATGGTCGGGTTTGGCAGGGGCCGCAATGCGGCAGAAAGGTACTTTATGGCAAGCGTAATTTTTAAAGGCGGAATGCCCTACGGCCCAGATGTGAATCGGCTCAAGGAAGAATTCCCGCCCGCGAGCCTCACTGAAGGCCGAATGATATTGCACGAGCGGCTAGTCGAAATCGTTCAACAGCCAAAAGGATCATCGCGCTATTACGGCGTGATAGATTCTTGGATCGCCCAGCAGCGCAACGACAATGGCATTTTTATGGCGTGGGAACCATCGCGCGGACTTAAGGTTCTTGCGCCAGCCGAGATTTTGTTTCTCGCCGAAAGCCGTACCAAACAAAAGCTAAAGCAAGTTGGCCGCGCTGTTAAGACA
>JALYJH010000189.1 GCA_030775415.1 Acidobacteriota bacterium
TAAGCCACCACAACAGGGCGATAAGCAGCGGCGTCATTGAGCTGGCCGTCCGCCTGCACCGTGTAAGCCTGGTGCGCTCCATACAAGGTGCCAGTCGGCAGATTGGCGTTATGCGCGTTCAACGCATTCTGTACATCGTCCAGGCCGATGCCGCGATTCACCAGCATTTTTGGATCCAGCTGCACTCGCACCGCGAATTTCGCCTGCCCTTGTACCTGTACTTGGGCAACGCCGTCTACGGTCGAGATTGCCGGAGCAATCAAGGTTTCCGCATAATCGTCCACCGCCGTCATCGGCATCGTCCCCGATAACATCGACAACTGAATAATCGGCTGATCCGTCGGGTTTACTTTTTGAATCGAAGGCGGCGCCGGCAAGTTCGGCGGCAGTTTGCGGATAACCGCCGAAACTGCGTTCTGCACATCCAGCGCAGCGCCGTCAATGTTTCTGTCCAGAGTAAACTGCAACGTCACCGTGCTCTGGCCGCGTCCGCTCGTGGAGGTCATGTTGTCGAGCCCGGCGATTGTCGTAAACTGGCGCTCCAAAACCGCCGCCACCGACGACGCCATGGTTTCCGGACTCGCGCCCGGTAAATTCGCCTGCACTTGCAAAGTCGGGAAGTCGATCGTCGGTAAGTCGCTGACAGGTAACGTCCGATACCCTTGGACCCCGAATAACAAAACACCGATCATCAGCAGCGCCGTCATTACCGGCCGGCGGATGAAAAGTTCGGTTAAATTCATAGAGTACTCTTGCGAACCCGCCGCAGTTGTGGCGCAGCTTTAGGAATCAAGCTTTATGCTACCTGAATTTACAGACGGTCCACTGACCCAAATGGCAGGGAATTATTCCTGGGCTTTCCGGTTTCAGCGCACCGTCAGGAACTCAATCGTGGACCCCGCCTGCACCCCGCGAATCACTGTCCCTCGCGGCAAATCCAGAGGATTCCGCAACCAGAACTCATGATAATACTCGGGTTTGAACGGCTCTAACCACAGTAATGGTTGAATGCTTGCATCGGGCAGTTCCGCAACCACCTGAAAAGAAGCGTTTGGCTTTACTTTCGTGGGCAAAATACCGGTTAACTTCAAGGAATGCATTAACTTGAAATCCGGCCCCACCGCCACCTGCGCCAAAGGCCTTTGGGCAGCCTTTAAAGCCACCTCTGGCGCTTTCGACTTGGGAGGCGGCGGCAGATCCTTCGGCTCGCCTTCCGGGGCGCCACCTTCTACCCAATCCGCCACTAGCTCGATCTGCTCGGGCGTCAGCGCCTGTTCATTGCGGAAATCGCCAAACCCTTTCACGGCCCCCCAGGGAGGCATGCGCCGCTCCAGCACTTCCTCCTGCATGGCCTTCGCCCATGGGCGTGCCTCGCTGTACGTCATCAGCGAAAAAGCGCTCCCGCCCTCCCGATGGCAACTCGCGCAGCGCGCCTGCACAATGCGAATGATCTCGCGGTCGAAAGTAATTTTGGTGGTGATAACATCGTGCCCCCAGGCAGCGCCCAGCGCCGCCACGAGCACGAGACAAAAACCTGTCGCCTTCATCGCGAACGACGAGTAGCTGCCCTGAATGGAGAGCGTGAGCCGCCCAGCCTCCTTCCTATATTCAGCGTACATGGTCTCTATTCAGCGTACATGGTCTCCGCACCTACCGCTGCCCGGCGCGCTTCACCGCGGCGCCGCAGCTTGCGCGGAACTGGCCGCGGCAGCTTGACCAGGATCCGGCGGACGCGGTTTAGGCAGCGGCTTCCGCGGCAGTTTTTCAGGACGCGTGGCCGCGTTATAAACCATCGACGCGATGATCGCCGCCGCCTGCTCCAGATCGCTAGCCTGGATACGGTCATAGACATCCACGTTCGAGTGATGCGTCCGCGTCCCGTAATCCAAGGGATCCTGGATGTACTGGAATCCCGGCAGACCCACCGCATCGAACGACAAATGGTCCGTGCCTCCCGTATTGCGCAGCGCAATCGTCCCCGCGCCCAGATCCTTGAACGGCTCGAACCACTTCTCGAAGATCGGCCTCATCGCGTCGTTCCCTTGCAGATTCACTCCGCGAATTTTCCCGCTGCCGTTGTCCAGATTGAAGTAGCCCGCGAAGCGGTCATGCTCGGCAGTGGGCTTCATGCTGGCCGGATCGGCGAAATGTTCCTTGACGTAAGCCCGCGATCCCAAAAGCCCCTGCTCCTCCCCGCCCCATAACGCCAGCCGCACCGTCCGGTCCATCTTGAAGTTGAGCGCCGTCAAAATCCGCATCACTTCCATGGCCACCACGCTCCCCGCCGCATTGTCGGTAGCCCCCGTGCCCGTATGCCAGGAATCGAAATGCGCCCCCACCATTACCACTTCATCGCGCTTGGCGTTGCCCGGAATTTCCGCGATGACGTTGAACGAATCCACATCGTCATCGAAGAACTGCGCCTTCACATCGAACGTCAGCTTCACCGGCAGCTTGTGGTCCAGCAGGCGCGCGATGCGGTTATAGTGCTCCGCCTCCAATACAATCGTCGGAACATTGTTCTTCGAATCACGGTCGGCGCCCTGTACGAAAACCGTACCGCCGTCGCCCGCGGACTCGCGGATCACCAGCGGCACGCCTTCGTCCATCCAGAATTGATTCAGCCGGTCACGGAATTTGCGCGCTTGTTGCGGCGTTAGTGGAGGCTGCCCATCCCGCCCGCCGCGTCCGGCCGGCTGAGGAATCGGAAACATACTCAAGTCCGCCAGTTGCGCGTCCGTAAGCCGCCGCCCCACCGGATCGGTGGGCAACGCCAGATTCCGCGGAGCATCCCGCAAAACGATCTTGCCGCGCAGCTTGCCTCTATATTGTTCCAGGTCCGCCTCCGTGCGAATCGGCGCCAGCACCGCCTCCGCCGTCAGGGGCCCCTCGGTTCCCGGAGTCCACGCCAGCGGATACCCGATCAGCGGCTGATACTGCGGATCATTGATAAAGCCGGTGTAGGAAGTATAAGACCAGCCACGCCCGAACGGCCCCCACTTCTCCAGCTTGACGTTCTCCAGCCCGAATTCCTTGAGCTGCTTCACCGCCCACTCCCCAGCCGCGCGAAACTGCGGCGAGTTCGTCAGCCGCGGCCCGTAAACGTCGGTGAGCTGAAACATGCCATCCATTACTTTGGAATTCTGAAACGCCTCGCTCTTGATCTGATGAACTACGCCCAGATCCACACGCTCCTGCGCCGAAAGAGTGAGGGCAAACGTCAGTACCAGCGCCAGCACGGATTCAGTTCGTCGCCGCATATTCGTCGATGAGCATACCAGAGAATGAGGACGAATATTCGCCGCCCTGCCGCCGTTGTGAGCTGGGACAACTTACCCCGGTGGCCGCGAGGCCGCCCTCGCGCGCGCCAGTGATAATAGGTTCAGCGCCGTGAACATTCTCGATATCGTTGTCGGCAAACCCATCAAGACCGTTGACGAGCGCGCCGAGCAAATCGGCCCCGCGCAAGGCATCCCCATCTTCGGTTTGGACGCGCTGAGTTCCGCCGCCTATGGACCCGAAGCCGCCTTAAGCCTGCTTCTGCCGCTGGGCCTTATGGGCGTTCGCTACATCATTCCCATCAGCGCCGCCATTATCGCGCTGCTGGTGATTGTCTACTTCTCCTACCTCCAGACCATCGCGGCGTATCCTGCCGGAGGTGGCTCCTACACCGTCGCGCGCTTCAATCTCGGGGCTCGTGCGGGACTGCTCGCCGCAGCCGCCCTCCTCGCCGATTACATCCTGACCGTGTCCGTGGGGATTTCCGCCGGCGTTGGCGCCTTGGTTTCGGCACTGCCTCGCTTGCTGCCCCATACAGTTTCCATTTGCCTCGGAATTCTCCTCGTCATTACCATCCTCAATTTGCGCGGAGTTCGCGAAGCCGGCGTAGTCTTCGCCGTCCCCACCTATTTATTCGTGGGCACGCTCCTCATTACCATCGTCACCGGAGTCTTCCGCGTTCTCCTCAGCGGAGGACATCCCACGCCGCTCGTTCCCTTCCCCGCCCCCCCGCCCGTCACGCAAGCCGTCAGCTACTGGCTGCTGCTGAAAGTTTTCGCCAGCGGCTGCACCGCCATCACCGGAGTCGAAGCCGTCAGCAACGGCGTCAAAGCCTTCCGCGAATCCGCCGTTGCAAACGCCCAGCGCACCCTGACCGTGATTATCTTCCTGCTGGCCATCTTGCTCGCTGGAATTTCTTTTCTAGTGAAGAGCTACGGCATCGCCGCCACCGCTCCTGGTCAGCCCGGCTACCAAAGCCTGCTCTCCATGCTGATCGCCGCTGTGTTCGGCAAAGGCTTTTTCTATTACCTGACCATGGCGTCGATCCTGTTCGTTCTATCGCTCTCCGCCAACACCGCCTTCGCCGATTTCCCGCGCCTGTGCCGCGCCATCGCGCTAAACAATTACCTGCCGCATGCCTTCGGCTATCGCGGACGCCGCCTGGTCTATACCTATGGCATCGTCATCCTCGCCCTGCTGAGCGGCGGGCTACTGTTCCTCTTTCGCGGCGTCACTGACCGCCTGATCCCGCTCTACGCCGTCGGCGCCTTCCTCGCCTTCACCCTCTCCCAGTCCGGCATGGTCCGGCATTGGCGAAAACATCGCGGTCCTCACTGGCTGAAAAGCGCCTGCGTGAACGGACTGGGCGCGCTCGTCACCGGCATCACCGTTGTCGTCGTGCTTCTAGCGAAATTCGTTGAAGGCGCATGGATCACCTTCCTCTTTATTCCACTCGCCATCGTTTTCTTCCGGGGCGTTCGCCGCCACTATCACTCCATCAAGATGCTCACCACCTGCCGCTTGCCCGTCGATACCGCCGGCATCGCGCAACCTCCCATCGTCATCATTCCCATCGAGCACTGGAGTAACATCTCCCGCCAGGGAATCGAATTCGCCGCTCGCCTGTCGCCCGAAGTAGTCGCTCTGCACGTCGAGGCCACGGATCATTCCGAACTACTCGAAGCGGCATGGGAACACTACGTCATACAGCCCTTCCGCGCCGCCGCTAAGGAGCCGCCGCGCCTGCAAGTCCTGCCCTCGCCTTACCGCTTCATTATTATTCCCATTGTGCAGGCCATTCTGGATCTCTCGAAACAGCACCCCCTCCGCACCGTCATCGTCGTGATCCCGGAGCTAGTCGAAAACAATTGGTACGAATACTTCCTCCACAATCAGCGCGGCCGCCTGCTCGAGTGGATACTCCTCGCGCGGGGCAATGAGCGCATTTTTACCGTGAGCGCGCCGTGGTACGTCGGCAAACGAGCCTGAGGTACTTCCGCGCCTGAACAACTCCACTTGCGGCCCCAGCAGTGAAGGCCTAGCTGTCACCTGGAGGTTGGCCTAGCGGAATCTCCTGAAGATGGGCTGAACGGCGGCTACTCGTTGTGCCAGCGCCGCGGCGCCGACAAACCCGGCGGCATCACCGGTTCCGTCTGCGTGTACGCCGACGCCACCCGGCCGTCTTCAATGCGGATCACCGTCGCCGAACGTCCCCGTTCGCGCGCGTACACCATGGTCTCCACCATATGTCCGCCCGTCGAAGTCACAGCCGAAAGCTGCGGATCGCCATACTTACCCGTGATCGCCTCTTCGTGCGCGCCCGGGGAAATCTGCTCCACCGCCGGGAAGGGCGGCGGATCATGAGGCACCACCGCGGGCGCCGCGGCCACCGCCGCCGGTTCCACCACCGGCGTCGTCTCTGCAATTTCCTGGACCACTGGCTCTCGCTTCGGCTTGGGCTTGGCTGTTACTGCCGGCGCTGGCTGTGGAGCAGGTACCACCGTTTGCGCTTGCGTATCCGCCACTGGACTTCCATAGTGGGTCGGCGTCGCCTGTGTCCACCACAAGAAGAATGCTCCCGCTACAATCAGCAGAACCACCGCGAGAACTACGCCGTCTTTCAGCATTGACGAACCTCCTCCGGCCAAGCTTGAATCAGCGCTTGGGTGTCAACGAAATCACTGTATCATAATCGAAATCCGTTGCGCGCCGAACCGCTCCCACCGGCTTGCCTTTCTCCATTCCACGCTTGAATCGGG
>JALYJH010000190.1 GCA_030775415.1 Acidobacteriota bacterium
CAGTACATTTACACTTCGGACGCGTTCCCGGGACGGATTTATAAGTTGACGCTGGACGGGAAATTAGTGGGCGTGCTGGGCAAAGCTGGGCGGCAGCTGAAGCAATTCGGGTGGGTTCACGAGATCGCTTGTCCGTCGGAAAACGAGCTGTGGGTGGCGGAGCTGCTGAACTGGCGCGTGCAGAAGCTGATTTTACATCCGGCGAAAGCGGGGCTGTAGACAGAGACTAGGGCTTGGCGGCTTTGGCCAGGGCCGGAGTCGCCACAGCTCTACTGGGCCGGCGCTTAGTGACAGTCGCGGCCGCATAGACATCTTCTACGGCGGCGCGCAGGATTTCGCCGGCGCTCCAGGCTTGCGCGATGCAGCCGCGCGGCGTGTAGGGATACTCGGCGTCGGCGATTTCGCAGATGTGTCCCAGGCCGGTGGTGGCGAGGTGTTCGGAGAACCCCGCGAGCCATGTTTCGGCTTGCTGGCGGGCAGCCTCGCTGCGCTGGTTCACTTTCACATACGCGGTGATGAATGGACCCATCAGCCAGGGCCACACCGTGCCGAGGTGATAGGCGGTGTCCCGCTCCGTGACGCCACCTTCGTATTGGGCGCGATAGCGGGGATCGTGGCGGGAGAGCGTGCGCAGGCCTAAGGGCGTCAGCAGTTCAGTCTGCACGGTTTGCACAACGCTGCGGGCTTTTTCGGGCGCGAGCATGGTGTGGGGCAGGCTTACGGCAAAGATCTGGTTGGGGCGCAAGGAACCGTCGGCATGGCCGTTTTCGACGACGTCGTATAGACATCCCGCGGACTCATTCCAGAAACGCGTATTGAAGCTGGCCGAGGCTTCGAGGGCCAACCCGGCGCAGAGAGCTTCCGATGAAGGGTCACCAAAGCGGCGGCCAAATTCTTCCATGATGCAGAGGGCGTTGTACCACAGGGCCTGGATCTCGACGGGCTTGCCGGTGCGAGGCGTGACGACGTATTCGCCGACCTTGGCGTCCATCCACGTTAACTGTACTCCTGGTTCACCGCAAGCCAAGAGGCCATCGGCATCGACATGAATGCCGTAGCGGGTCCCCCGGACGTGCCAATCGATCAAGTCTTTCAGCACGGGATAGAGCTGCTGGCGCACAAACTTTTCGTCGCCGCTGTAGTGGAGGTAAGCACGGGCCGCTTCAAAGAACCACAGGGTGGCGTCGGCCGTGTTGTATTCGCGGGTTTCACCGGCATCGGGAAAACGATTGGGCAAGAGGCCCTGGTCGACACTTTGGGAATAGGTTTCGAGGATTTGGCGAGCGATGTCGAAGCGTCCGGTGACAAGGGTCAAGCCTGGCAGCGCGATCATGGTGTCGCGGCCCCAATCGGTAAACCAATGATATCCGGCGACGATGGATTTGAAGGCTCCCCGTTGAACAATGTACTGATCGGCGGCGGCGGTCAGAGCCCGGACTAAAGGCTGGTCTACCGGTGCCGCGGCGGCGACGGATTCACGGCGGCGGCATTCGCGATCGCGCAGCACGGCGACGGAAGCGGCATCATGCGGCTGAGTGGACGCGATCACGGCGGCGGCGTTACGCCGGGTCAGTTGAAAACAGAGCGTGAAGGGCTGATACAGGTCTTCTTCGAAGTCCAGGCCGCGCTCGCGTTCGACGCGATATTCAAAATTCAAATACCAGCGTCCGTCGCTTACCAGTTCCCGAGCGTTATGGGCGAAGTGAAGGGGCGGGAGACCGGGATACGCGGTGATGCTCACGGAGCGTTCCTGGATATCGAGCGATGGATCCAGCGCATCATTCTTATGAGTGGTGCTGTGATAATCGCGGAAGGCGATCAGAGGGCGAAGCTCCAGCTCGCATTTCGGTTTCAGGGTTCCATCAAGGGAGCGCACTTCATATTCAGTGACCGTGGTGTTTTCGCCGTGAACCATGAAGACGCGCTTTTCGATTCCGAGGCCGAGGATGCGATAAATGAAAATCGGGAAGGGTTCAAGGCGGAACTCTTTTAAGTATTGGTAGCCCTGGGGATGAATTGCACCGGGATACTGGTTGGACGCAAGCTCATAGCGCTGGCCATCGATGATGACGGTTTCTTCCAGTTTCGAGAGCAGCAAAACGCGGCCGGTGGGCGGCGTGGTGGATGCGGTCAAGAGTCCGTGATAGCGGCGCGTGTTCAGGCCAATGAGGGTGGAGGAAGCGAAGCCGCCGAGCCCGTTGGTTTCCAGCCATTCCCGCGAGAGCGCCAGATCCAGTCTGGAGCAGACACTTTGATCGAAGCGAATCAAATCTGATTTCATTCGAGAACTCCACTTCGTGGCGCCGCGACGGAACATACCACTACAGATTCGAATCGCAGCGAGAGGTTACGAGAGAATCGAACAATGTTCGGTGAATATTGGGCGGTGAATGGCGCTGGCGAAAGATTTACTTTCGCGAGGGCCCACTCCCCTGGAGGGACTTGGGTCGAAGGGCGCAAATACGAATCACGCACCATCGCGCACATACTTTCTCAGATACTCGGGAGCCATTAGCCCGAGACTCGCGGGGGCGAATCTCAGGTTGCGTAATCAGGATACTCCCATTTTTCGATTTTGAAAATCGTTTCCAGAAGGGATTTTGTGTGCGGTGCGGGCGGCCCGGAGCGCTGGCGAACAAGAAGCAAAACTCTCGCGAGGAGGAGAACGAGGGTGTGCTGGCCAGGCGTGCTCCCTACCGCGTGCGTGCAAATCTGTAGTTGCCGGACACATGCTTCACAAAAAGATCCGTGGGGGCCGTCGGCGGGTCTTTGACCACGAACTCGACTCCGCCCTGTATGCCGACGAAATTACTGGCCGAGGTCGGGTGGAGTTGTACTTTTCCTCGCCCGTCGAGGTCACCGAACAGAGCATTGCCATCGGACGTGATCACAATGGTGCGGGCGACGGTACGCCACAGTTTGGGCTGCTCCACATAAGTGCCGGCGTATTTCGCCAGCGTTTCAGGCGCGACGTTCACTTCCGATTTCACGTCGTCGGAAGCCTTGCCCACCCAATGCTCCAGGTTCTTATTATTCTCGTTGCAGACAGCTTCGAGCAATTCGTTATCTGGCGCGAGCAGCGAGCTGATCGTCACCTTGAAGGGCTTGGCGTATACCTTGGGATCTTGAATTGTCGATTCCATTTCCAGGTGACCAAAGTCGGGGCGTCGGTAGCGTTCCGTGGTGTGCAAAGCTTCGCTATGGGGATGCCCGTCGGTGTCGAGCCACGTCTTGTCATTAAATCCGGAGCTCTCGACAACCAGGGTGTCGCCTTCCCAATGCCCCACCGAGTAGCCCATCCAAGTTGGTTGCGGATCTTTTTCAAGCGGGCGGCCATCGAGATAAATCTGGCGATAGGTGAGATCCTCGTCCAGCATTACGATCAGGGTAGGCGTCTGGACGATCTTAACGTAGCGTTGCGCCGTGCTGTAGCCAGGACCCAGCGGCAGGCAGTGCACGGTCATGTGATCGCGGCCTAAATTTTCCTTGCGCTGCTCGACCAGGGCCTCGGCCCACGGCTGAATGTCCTCAGGCTTCAGATCCGCCGCTATGTTGGCGCCATATTTCGGAGAAACTCTGTTCCAGACTCCCGTGAGGTCGGGTTTGCCTTCGGGCGTGCGCGGCGCAGGAGCGGCGACATTCGGCTTGCCATCGGCAGTACGCGGGATGCCGGGAGTGGGATAGTTCAACCACTGCGCTTGCAGCGGAGCCATTAGCGCGAGAGAAACACTCGCGAGCACGAGCACTTTCATATTGTGCCTCCTCAGGCCGTCACAATCGCCACGATTTTATCATTCAGCGGCGCAAAACGAAACGCGAGGACGGAGGCTACTGGAAGGCTCCCAGGGAAGTGAAGGCGCCCGCCGCGGTAAATTCCAGTCCCATGACTGCAATGTCGGCGGTAGGGGCGCTGAAGTGAATGGCTCCTCGAAAACCGCTCACCGCCGGGTTATTCGTGGTGGTCACAAAGGCCTGGTGCGCGTGCGGCGCGAGCACGATCGAAGTAGTGGTTTGCGCACCGCCGTCCGTCACATAGTTCATAGTCACGGTGAGAGGCTGCGCGGCGTTCGTATTCGCAATCGCGACCGCCGTCACGTTGCCCTGTGTGTTGTCAAACGGCATCAAGAAACTGCTGCCGGAAAAAGAGGCGATCGACGACCCCTGCGAATCCCGCGAGCTCCCAATACTGAATTGAAAAATGGAGGTGAGACCAATCTGCCCGCTGGTGGCGATTTCCGCCCAACCCTGCATCAAAGTGGAAGACGTTCCTGGACTCTGCGCGAAGAATGACGCGCCCGGCGCGAGGGTGCCCGACAAAACTCCGGGCGCCTGGTTCACGATCGGGAACGGCATGGCAGCGCCATTATCGCCCCAGAAGTGAAAAGTATAAGTGACAGGCACCTGATCGATATTAACGATGGATATGCGCGTGGTCCAGCCCGCTCCATCAAGAAGATGCGGGATACGGAAGGCGCTGCTGAAGGTCAGCGAATTGCCAATGGCAAGGCTGAAGGCCTGGCTCACGGTGGTGGATGCCGAATCGGTCACCTGCAAAGTAAAGCTGAGTGTTCCGGAGGATGTAGGGGTGCCGGTGATGGTTCCCGCGCTCGAAAACGACAAGCCCGGCGGCAGAGCGCCCGAAACCAACGCCCAGGCGTAAGGCGGACTGCCGCCCGCGGCCTTCAGAGTCTGCGAATAAAATGTACCCGCGGCGCCGGGCGGAAGGGTCGGGCTGGTGGAAATCGACAGTCCGTCAGGGGTGGTGGTGGTGAAACTCAAATTGCTCATGCCCGTCACCGTCAAATTCCCCAGGGTGGTGCGCGTTTCCTTCCAGTCGCTGGGATTGCTCTGGGTTACTGAAACCGGCGCCAGGGGACTCACGCAATTCCAGCCGCTCAACCCTGACCCCGAGAAGGCAACCACAGTGAAGGGAAAACCAATGTCTTGAATAAAGCTGCCCGTGCCACCGGAGCAACTAAAATTCATGACGTCACTGAAGGAGCCGGCGCCCACTCCGGAGATCGAGAGCGAAGTGGTGGTGGCACTGGAAAATTGTCCGTTGCTGGTGTCGCGCGTGAGGGTGAATTGGAAGGTATTGCCGTTAAGATTAGTGTTGCCGAGGGTCCCCGTAAGATTGCCCGAGAGAGCAAACACCAGGGTCACGGCGGATGCAGTTTTCGCCGCCAGTAGACTCCACGCTAGGAAAGCCGCCGCGAAGGTGCTATAACGAGTCTTCAATTATTCCTCCAAGACGAGCGATCTGCTGGAACTCGAACGGCCAGAGAAAAAATGGTGCGGAGGAGGGGACTTGAACCCCTACGAGATTGCTCCCGCTAGCACCTCAAGCTAGTGCGTCTGCCAATTCCGCCACCCCCGCGGGTGGAAACTTCATGATCTTCCGAAAACTGTCTCTGTCCGACTACTTTTTCTGATTCTGCGGTGCCGGAGCCTGCTGAATCGGCACGTTGAGCTGCTGCGGTTTGCCAGGCTTGCCGCCGACGATCGGGGTCGCGGTGATAGGAACGGTCCCTTGAGCAGCACCGCCGCCGCCCTTTTGCTGAGTCACGGGGACCACCTTCTGAAAGATTGCGGGCGAGGCCTTGCCCGAGCGCGTCGAGAGAATCGACAACGTGAGTGACGTCACCATGAAAAGTGCCGCGGCAATGGTGGTGGCCTTCGACAACACGGTGGCCGAGCCGCGCGGCCCGAACACCGTCTGCGAGCCCATGCCGCCGAAAGCGCCAGCCAAGTCAGCCGCTTTGCCGCTTTGCAGCAGCACGACTATTGCCAGAAATACGCACACAATCACGTGCACAATTGTAATCAGAATGGTCATACGGCGATCCAGGAAAGAAATCTAAAGTCTATCTTAGCACGCTGCCTCATTTATAGGCGGCGATGCCGGTGACGCGCTCGCCGATCACCAGGGCGTGAATATGATCTGTGCCTTCGTAGGTCTTGACGGTTTCGAGGTTGCACATATGGCGCATCACTGGATATTCGTCAATGATGCCGTTGGCGCCCAGCA
>JALYJH010000191.1 GCA_030775415.1 Acidobacteriota bacterium
CCTAGTACAACCGCCGCAATTCCTGTCGCGCCGGCTGCCGAGCCTATGCCGGCGGCTGTAAGCAAAACGCCTGCTCCCGCAGCGCCCGCCCGCAAGGAAGTTTCTAACTCGAGGCCACCGCTGCCAGTGGCGCAGCCTACTCCGGCACCCGCTCCGCTGGCAGTAGCAGCCACGCCGGTGGCAGCACCGGCACCTGCTCCGGCGGTGACGGCTCCTCCACCGGCGCCCGCACCCAAACCGGCAGTGGTCGAAAATGTTCCGGCAGCCGCGCCTGCTCCGGTAGTAGTTCCGGCGACCCCGTCGGTTGCGAATCGAAACGCGGAGGCTGAAGAGGCCACGCGCCGGGCCGAAGAACAGCGCAAGGCTGCCGCGGAGCTCAGCGCAGCACGGCGCGCCGTCGAAGAGGCTCTGAACCGCTACCGCACCGCTTTTGAAAATAAAGATCCCGAAGCGCTCAAAGCGGTTTGGCCGAGCCTGGGGCGCAGCGAGTTAAGCGCGTTCCAGAATTTTTTCAAGATCGCCCGCAGCGTGAAGCTACAGATTCAACCGCTGGGAGAGGCCGAGATTTCCGCTAACGGCGCTATCGTCCGCGCCCGCCGCACCATGACTGCCACTGACGAACGCGGCCCCCTCCCGCAACAGGACCAGACAGTACGCATCAGCTTGCGCCGCAACGCCAACGGCATGGTGATCGAATCCATTGACATTGCCGGCAAGTGACTAGCCGGTGCACGAACCATCATCGAAGGAGAACCTAAGAGTGTTCAGAACCTTACTTTTGTTAGCTGGTTTCAGCGCTGCCGCGGTGGCTCAGACCTCCACCAGCGCGTCAAGCACGAAACTGGCGTTCGTGATTCCACAACTTTTCGGTCCGGACGGCTTGACGCTGCCGAATCCTAATCACGCCGCGCATTTCGACAGCGACTTCCAGAACAACTTCGGACCCTTTAACACGGCCATTGGGAGCCAATTGACGTCGCTGCCGCTCCCTTCGCCGGCTTCCGGATTTACTTACGCGTTCGACCCCACGCTAGGCGTCTATACGCGATCCGCGCAGAGCTACGGGCCGGTACTGGCAGAGCGCGCCGAGACCATTGGCAAGGAAAAGTTTTTCGCCGGCTTCAGCTTCCAGCATTTCCGCTTTGGAACTCTGGACGGCGTGAATCTGCACAGCTTTAATAGCGTGTTCCGGCATGCCCAAACCACGCCGGACCCGATCATAAAAGAAGATCTGATCACTACCAATACTTTTCTCGACACCAGAATCGATCAATCGACCGTCTTCTTCACATACGGACTGACCGACCGCGTGGACGTCTCGGTGGCGCTGCCCTTCGTGAACGCGAATCTGTTCGTGCAGTCCGAAGCGACCATCCAGCGCATCGGAACGGCGAACGATCCCACCATTCACTATTTTCTGGACGCCAATGGCAATGCCACGAATCACAAACAGTTCTCGAATTCGGGCAACGCATCCGGTTTGGGTGACGTGCTGGTGCGGATAAAGGGGACGGCCTTGAAAACGAAGCCCGCCTGGATCGCGTTGGGCCTGGACGTGCGCCTGCCTACCGGGGACGCCTATAATTTCCTGGGTTCCGGCGCGGTGGGACTGAAGCCCTTCATCGCCGTTTCGGGCCGTACCAAGAGAGTCACACCGCACATCAACGTCAGTTATCAATGGAACGATTCGAGCCCGCTGGCGGGCGACATTTTCACCGGCACCTCGGGCCACCTGCCTAACCAATTTGGATACGCCGTGGGCTTCGACGCCGGCGTGAATAAGAGATTTTCTATCGCGGCCGACCTGTTGGGACAGGAAATCTTTCACGCGCAAGGCGTCACGCCCACTACTTTAACCGCGGCCAATGGCGCGAAGTTCGCCGATGAGGGATTCGTGCGGGAGAACGCCAACATCGCTAACGGTTCACTGGGTTTTAAAGTGAATCCGATTAGCACACTGCTGGTGTCTTTCAACGTTTTAGTTCAACTGAACGACGCCGGACTGCGTGCGCGAGTGGTGCCGCTGGTTGGTTTCTCCTACACCTTCTAACTTTTCGGACGCCCGGAGAGTTGGCCTGCATTTCGGCCCGCGTTTCGCTACCCAGGCGGGCGCCTGATTGCTACACTGATTAGGGCTATTATGCTGACCAGTGCCGCCACTGATCCTGAACTTCGCGAGCTTCCAACCCGCCTGGAAGCCCTCGATCTGATCCGCGCGTATCGCATCATGTATATGTCGCGGCGCATTGACGACCGGGAGATTCTGCTCAAGCGGCAGAACAAGATTTTCTTCCAAGTCAGCGGCGCCGGACACGAAGGAATTCAGACGGCGGCCGGCATGGCGCTGCGGGCGGGCCATGATTGGTTCTTTCCCTATTACCGCGATCGCGCGCTGTCGCTGGCGCTGGGTATGACCGCGGAGGATATGCTGCTGCAGGCCGTGGGCGCGGAATCCGATCCGTCGTCGGGCGGACGGCAGATGCCGTCGCACTGGAGTTCAGCGAAGCTGCACATCGTTTCGCCCTCATCGGCGACCGGGACACAGTTGTTACCCGCGGTGGGATGCGCGCACGCCAACCGCTATCTTGACCCGTCGTCCGACGCCGTAACGCTCACCAGCATTGGCGAAGGCGCTACCAGCGAAGGCGAATTCTGGGAAGCCATCAATGCGGCGTGCCTTGAAGCGCTCCCGGTGATTTTCCTGGTGCAGGACAACGGCTTCGCGATCTCCGTTCCGGTGGAGCATCAGACTCCGGGAGGCGATATTTCGCGGCTGGTGGCGGGCCATCCCCATTTGCGCAGCTTCCGCTGCGACGGGACTGATTTCGTGGCGTCCTACGGAATTTTCGCCGAAGCGGTCAATTACTGCCGGCGTGAGCGCAAGCCGGCCTTCGTGCATGCTTTCTGCACGCGCCCGTATTCACATTCGCTGTCCGACGATGAGAAGGCGTATAAAACCGCAGCCGAGCGCGCCGACGAAGCGCGGCGTGATCCGCTGACTACTTTTTCCGACTATCTGGTTTCGAGCGGAGTCCTCACCCGCCATACACTCGAACAATTAATGCAAGAGGTGGACCTCGAAATTCAGGAAGTTACCGAGCGGGCACTGAAGGCGCCGCAGCCGCACAAAGGTTCCGCGCTGAAATACTTGTATTCGGAAGATGTCGATCCTACCTCCAGCGCGTTTGAAACGGAGGCGAAGTGTGCCGGCGATCCGCGGACCATGGTGGACACGATCACGCTGACCATTAGCGAAGAGATGGCGCGGAATCCGAACATCGTCGTTTTCGGCGAGGACGTGGCGGATTGCAGCCGCGAGGAACACCTAAAAGAAGTAAAGGGGAAGGGCGGCGTTTTCAAAGCCACTCAGGGGTTGCAAACGGCGTATGGCTCGCGGCGCGTGTTCAACGCTCCTATCGCTGAAGCGGCCATTGTGGGACGCGCATCGGGCATGGCGTTGCGCGGGTTAAGGCCGATTGTCGAGATTCAATTTTTAGATTACATTTGGCCTGCTATGATGCAGATTCGAGATGAGCTGGCGTCACTACGATGGCGCTCAAACAATGCCTGGGGTGCGCCCATGGTGATTCGCGTGGCGACGGGCGGATACCTGAACGGCGGGGCGATTTATCACAGCCAATCGGCGGAATCGGTGTTCACGCACATCCCCGGCTTGCGGGTGGTATTTCCCTCGAACGCGCTTGACGCGTGCGGGCTGCTGCGCACGGCCATTCGTTGCGAAGATCCAGTGCTCTTTTTGGAACACAAGCGGCTCTATCGCGAGCCGTATAACCGCACGCAGCACCCGGGTCCCGAATACCTGATTCCGTTCGGTAAAGCGAAAGTGGTGAAACCGGGCGCGAACCTTACGATCGTGACGTTTGGCGCGTTGGTGCAGAAGTCACTGCAAGCGGCGCTGCAGATTGAACAACAGAATCCGCGGGCGACGGTGGAGGTGATCGATCTGCGCACGCTGAATCCATACGATTGGGCGGCGATTCAAGCGTCGGTGGAGAAGACCAGCCGCGTCATGGTGGTGCACGAAGATACGCTCTCTTGGGGATACGGGGCGGAGATTGGGGCGCGCATCGCCAGCGAGTTGTTTGGACGGCTGGACGCTCCGGTGGGCCGCATTGGCGCGCTGGATACGTGGATCGGCTACGCGCCTTCGCTCGAAAATGAGATTCTTCCACAAGTGGAGAATATCGTGGAAGAAGCCGCGCGAATTTTGGCCTACTAGCTAGGCGAGGCGACGGAGGACGGTGAATGGCAGCGTCACCAGCGCCCACGCCGCCCGGAGCGCTCCTTCGACGGCGACGCCAACCAAACGGAACGGCAGAAGAATCAGCCAAACAATTGGGTAAAGCACGAGCGCGAGGATTGCGAGCGGCCAGCAGAGCACGAAGAGCAGGCACCAAAGCAGGAGAGTGAGCATGACGGTCCCTGCCGTGATCTACGAAGCCGGCGACGAAAAAGTTCCGCGTTAGCGGGGGGCGCGGCGCATGTCTTCAGGCGTGAAGCGGAGATCGCGGTCGAGCACAAGTTCCATGGTGGTCCCTGGCGGCAGCACCACTTCGGGGCCGCGCGAGCTGAGTATGCCGGCCAG
This sequence comes from Acidobacteriota bacterium, assembly GCA_030775415.1. Classification (GTDB taxonomy): domain Bacteria; phylum Acidobacteriota; class Terriglobia; order Bryobacterales; family Bryobacteraceae; genus Palsa-187. Next base: position 4,607 of record JALYJH010000191.1, read on the forward strand.
CCCGGCGGCGGAGCCGGCCGCGGCTCCGATGCCCGCGCCTAATCCGTAGTGGCCTGTCGCAGCGCCGGCGATGGTTCCGATACCGGCTCCGGCGGCGGTCGTCTCCCCGATGGTCCTGGCATCACCGGCCTTGTTGCCCTCGCCCTCGATGCGGCCTTCGGAGCGATCGAGGTTGCCGCGGGTGTCGGCGCCGGCGGCGCGCGAGCCGAAGTCGCGCGTCACACCGTTAGGCAGCGTGAGGTTATCGAAGCGCAAGTTGAGGGCGGCCCTTCCTTTGACGCGCCCGGCTTCCTTGGACTCGGTGATGGTCCCGGTAACATAGCTGCCGCGCGGAATCAGCAGACGCCCGTCAACAAAAACAGGCACCGCTGTTTCGAGATAAACGCGGTCTCCGGGCAGCGTGTGTTTGGTGTTTACGGAATTCGTCAAACGCAGCAAAATTCGAGTGCCTCGTTCGACTACAAATTCAGTGGGTGGAGGTGGGGTGGACGGGGGCGGGATCAAGACGCGCGTGGTGGTTACCTCGGGCGGAGCGGAGCCGGTACGGTCATACACCAAAGTAGACTCGCTCTCATTGCGCAAGCGCACCAGGGTGCGTCGAATGGTGAGCGTATTGCCGTCGCGCGAGCGAGTCCAGCGCTCCATCACGCTATAGTTCTGAGGGCCACTCGCAACAGTGTTCACCAGCAGCGCGGCGCCTTCCCATTTGGTGGTGGTACTGAAGTCCGAGTCACCGACGTGCCGCTTCTCGGTACGCCCGTCGAGGGGATAAATGGAAGGAATGGCTGCGCCTGCCGACCAAGTCAAGGAAGCGGCGCTTTCCTCCACTTTAAGGAGAGCATCCACTTTAAAGAGAGCATCGGGGGGAACGGAGCTTTGTATTTCACTGCGCGCGGGATTCAGATTCCATGCGCCCGAAAAATCCTGGACAGATTGCGCGATTGCCGCCGGTAATGTGAGCAGACACGCGCCGCTGATCAGTACGAACACTCGCATAAGTTTGGATAATGATCGGTGATTTACAGAAGCGTGTCAAGCCTTGTTTGGCAAATTGGCTTAATTTGACGATTATAATCCGGCGGGTGCTACTTATTGTCACCTTTATTCGTTTCGCTTCTCCGCAATTTCTCGGCTGGAAATCCTTCCATGCGGCTTTTCGCTTTTGCGGGCGGCACTAAGGTGAATCCCCGTGGTGGGGGGGGAAGCATTTCAACGCATCGCTCACCTGCTAAATTAGAGTGATTCTGCCGAAACTCATTACGATACTTCGGCCGCCTATGATGTTGTCGCCCAGATAGTGAAGTACCGGAGGAAGAGTGCTCAAATTACTCCATGCCACCGCGCTGCCTGCATTGATCGCAGGGTTATCCATAGCCGCAGGAACATGCGCGCCCGCCGCGG
>JALYJH010000192.1 GCA_030775415.1 Acidobacteriota bacterium
CGGCATCATCGTGCGCTCGCGCTCCATCTTCGGAACCATCGGAGCCAGCCTGCAAACCATCGTCGGCGGCAACATCACGCTTCTCACGGATCTCTGCGAAAAAACCCGCGAACAAGCCTTCGAAAAGATGGTTAGCCACGCGATCATGATGGGAGCGGATGGCGTCATCGGCATGCGTTACGACGCTACCGAAGTCATGCAAGGGGTCACTGAAGTCCTGTGCTACGGCACCGCCGTCCGCCTGGAAAAAAATAGCGTCGGAGCCTGACGCAGGTCCAATTCACTCGCCCGCTCTTAACCGCGCCCATTGCTATCCCGTCTGGATATAAACTATCTGTTATGCGTGCAGCCCGTAGAGCGCGCAGCCGTAAACAAAGGAGTCACTATGTGTGATCAGGATCATTTTGAAAATGACCGCCAAGAATTCGAAGCCCTCGGTCTAGTCACCCGCAAGCAGTTCGGCGTGATGCTGGGAGCTGGCATGTCCATGCTGCTGCCCCAGGTCGCCAACGCCGCCGCCGTTACCGAATCCGACGTCAACATTACGACGCCCGACGGCACCGCCGACTGCTACTTCGTGCATCCCTCAACCGGCACCGCCCCAGGTGTTTTGATGTGGCCCGACATCTTCGGCCTGCGCCCCGCCTTCCGTCAGATGGCCAAGCGCCTGGCCGAAAGCGGTTACTCCGTGCTGGTCGTGAATCCCTTCTACCGCGTCAAGAAAGCCCCCACCGCCGACGCCGGCTCCGCCACTCCCATCCCATCGTTGATGCCACTGGCGCAAGCCATGACGGAGACCACGGAGTTCACCGACGCCAAAGCCTTCATCGGATGGCTCGACAAACAACCGTCGGTAGCCAAGAACCGCAAAGTCGGCACGCAAGGTTATTGCATGGGCGGGCCCATGGCCTTCCGCACCGCCGCTGCTGTCCCCGATCGCGTCGGCGCCGTCGGTTCCTTCCACGGCGGCGGACTGGTAACCGACATGCCAAATAGTCCGCACCTCGAAGCCGCCAAGAGCAAAGCCCAGTTTCTCATCGCCATCGCTGCGAATGACGATATGCGCTCTCCCAAAGAGAAGGACGTACTGAAAGAGACGTTCGAGAAAGCCCATCTGCCCGCGGAAATCGAGGTCTACACTGGCTCCGCCCACGGTTGGTGCCCGCCCGATTCGCAAGTCTACAACGAGCCCCTAGCCGAAAAAGCCTGGACTCGCTTACTGGCCCTCTACGGAAAAGCCCTCGCCTAAAAAAGAAGGGCGGGAGGCCCGGCCTGATACAGGCACGAACTTCCCGCCCATCGATATACACCTAGCGATAACGCCTAGCGATCCCGTTCCACCACCCGCATCAGCCATGGAGGTTTACGCGTCACGCTTCGAACCGTCACGGCGGCAGTTAATTGGTTCGCTGCGCGGACTCGCGATGCAGAGCGCGCTCAAACTTGGCGGCGGCGGCCGGAGTCTTGAGCTTGCCCGTGAGAATTTCACGGTTGGTCGAATCATGCCTGTAGAGCTCGCGGTTGGTGTCGCCATCCGGACGAAGCGTAGCGCCTTCGAGCGAGATGCCGGCGAACAGACCGCGTGACCTGGAATAAGACAGCATTTCCGCGTGCAGCATGGCATCGGTCTGCGCAGTCGCGTCACGGCCGACCGGCCCCGCTGCCGCGGTAGCTTCTCCGCCAATTGTGAACTTATCCGACAGAAGGTGTTTCATCCCGCCATCGTTCATGACTAAGAGCACAATGTCCGTCTCGGAAGCGCCAATCTGAAAGCCGACGCTGCCACCTTCAACGCGCATGGCCGCCGGAGCGCTCCAGCCCGAACCACCCTGGCGGCGGCACACCGCAAAACCGCGGCCGTATTTCGCGCCAAAGATGAATCCGGCCTTTTTCATGCCCGGAACGACTACGACGCAATGGGCCTTGTCCATCAAATCCTGGGGAATGCCTTTATCGGCGGCATGCATCATATCTGAAAGCGTGTCGGCCGAGGCATCCAGCCGGTCGTCGACCTTGATCTCTCTATCCGCGGCGAACGCGGCGCTGCTTATGGTCCCGGCTATTGCCAGAATGGTTACGAAGGTTTTGCGCATCTAAAAAACTCCTATTCACGATAGACAGAGCAGTAGGGCTTCCAATCTAAATCGCTTTGATGGTAAAGGAGTTAGACGCGTGGATGCCCGGCTCTTGGAGCGCAGGAGCCATAGTTCTTTGACCATATGTAGCCGTTTGGCGGCGAGTGGTCAAGTTCCCCCAATTCCGCACGCTCAGACGGTTCGTCAGGGGAAGGACTCCTGGTGACCATCGCCGTTCCTTACCGGGCGCTTCTAGGCTCCTCCAAAGCCCTCCAAAAGGGTCTGAAAACGAAAATGCCCACCCGAGGGTGAGCATTTCGTGACCTCTGTGTTTCACAGAGGGATGTACATGGGAGAATCAGATCCGACGGCTTCGCAACCGCCAAAACCTGTGTGTGATTGGATCTTAGGATTTCGCACCTACGAAGTCAAGTAAAAAAGTCCGGCCACGAAATGTGGCCGGATCCTACTTATTTAGAAGACTTAGCAGGAGTGACTCCGCTGAGGCTCTCGTGGAAAACATGTGGAAAAAACCCTCCAGCCCTTCTCGGTTTGGCGTCTAAGGGCCCGGAATCTTGAGGCTTAGTCTTTGCCGGCAGCCGGCTTGCTATCGATTCCTAGGATGATCATGGCAGGCGCGGCTTCCTTCTGCCACATTTTCCTTGACATAATTCGGTAACCGGCGAATCCGACCCCGCCCACGATGCACAGAGCTAACACCACGCCTGCTAATACGAAGATGTTTAGAATCATCTTCGCAAAGCCCTTTACCTCACTCTGCGGGGTGGTTTCGTTTACCGTCACATCGGCTTGGTAATTGATCTTTCCCAGGATCCGCTCCGCCGCGTCTGCGTCCGGCGGATTCAGGGTGGCTACAACGAGGGGACCGGTGCGCTTCACAACCGCCCCCGGAATTTTCTGAAATTCCACAGCCTGTTCGCGGGCCATCGACGGGGTGGGGTAATTGAAAATGATTAGGTCTAGTACCCCTTTGGAGGTGCTGTACTTGCCGAATTGGGCCTCGGCACCCATGCGGAAACCCGCCACCGAAGGAGGAATGGCGGGCTCCACGCGCTGCAGCGATACGGGGCCCAAAACATAGCGTTCGGAGTTCGGTACCAGCCCTTCCGCCGGTAGAAACGTGGACAGAGCGGGCAGCGGGGAGTTTTCCAGTTTCGGAAGCTGCGCATAAAAGGCGGTCAGCGCGGCCGGGTCGGGATAGTCGCCTGTGAACTGGAATATATAGTTGCCGAAAGCGAAAATGATTCCGTCCGAGGTTCGCACCGCGAGGGGGGCGAAATCGGCCGAGGTGGCACCTGGGGGCCGGCGGAGCTGAAATAACGCCAGAGCGCCGGTCGAGTCATGCAAGCGCCAGCCGATGGCCGAAAAGTGTCGCTTGTCGGGAGCCGTGAACTCGGCGGCTTCCGTTTCTTCCAGGCCGTATTCGTCGTAGAGCGGTTGGTCGGGTATGCCGATCGTCTTGGGCGCGGATTTTTGAAACGGTCCGATCTGATCCGGGAAGATCGCCGCTTGGCCCAATGCTGCGTACACCAGAAAAGCGGCGCTCGCGATGGCCGGGTTCAGGCTCCGTGGCATTTCTTGTATTTCTTCCCGCTTCCGCAGGGGCAAGGGTCGTTCCGTCCGACGCCTTTATCTTTGGCGATCGCCGGCTTTTGCGTCGTCGTCGAATCGCCACCGACGAATTGCAGTGCGGCGAGTTCCTTTTCCTTTTTGCGCTGGATGGTGCGCGTCAAATCCATGACGGAAGTTTGCGCGGCTTGCTGGGCGCGGCGGTGGTCTTCGCTGCCCACGCCGACCGCGGCGGGCTCAGGCTCACCTTCCAACTCGTCCTCTTCGTCCTCCCACAACTCCGGATGCGGAACATTCTGCGGAGGCCCACCTTGCGGCCCGCCATCGCTGCGCTGCATGAAGAACAAGAAGCGGACGGCTTCGTCTTCAATACGGTCCATCATGTCCTGGAAGAGGACGAAGGATTCCTTCTTGTATTCGATCAGCGGGTCCTTCTGGCCGTAGGCCCGCATGCCGATGCCTTCTTTCAGGTGATCCATCGACAGCAGGTGGTCTTTCCACTGATTGTCGATGACATTGAGCATGATCACGCGCTCCATTTCGCGCATGAGCTCAGGTCCGATCAGCTCTTCTTTCTCAGCGTAGCGTTTCAGCAACTGATCGTGAATGGCCGATTCAATTTCCCGGCGGTCGAGCTTTTGCAATTCCTGAGTAGGAATCTTCACGCCGAACTGGGTGAGGATGTCGGATTCGAGGCTCACCCAATCGTAAGTCGAAGGGTGAGTTTTTTCGGGGCAGCGCAGGTCGATGAACCCCGCGACAACACCTTCGATAATTTCCAAAACGTGCGGCTTCTGGTCTTCCCCGTCCAGCAGCTTATTGCGCATGCTGTAGACGGCTTGCCGCTGTTTGTTCATGACGTCGTCGTATTCGAGGACGTGTTTACGCGAGGCAAAATGCTGGGCTTCAACCGCCTTTTGCGCGGCAGCGATGCGCTTGGTGATCAGTCCGCTTTCAATCGGCACGTCTTCTTCCATGCCTAGCTTGAGCATCAGATTCTGCATGCGATGCCCGCCGAAGATGCGCATCAAATCGTCTTGCAAAGAGAGGTAGAAGCGGGCGCTGCCGGGGTCGCCTTGACGTCCTGCGCGGCCGCGAAGCTGGTTGTCGATACGGCGGGATTCGTGGCGCTCCGTGCCTAAAATGTGCAGGCCGCCCAGTTCCACTACTTCGTCATGTTCTTTTTGGATCTGCGCTTGAATCTGACTAAAAACCGCGTCCCATTCGGGACGGTTCTCACTGTAGACGGCGTCCGGGTCCTTGTTCTCTTTGCGCAAGCGCTCCCGCGTAAGAAAATCGGCGTTTCCGCCGAGTAGAATGTCGGTACCGCGGCCCGCCATATTGGTCGAAACCACCACGGCGCCTTTGCGGCCTGCTTGAGCGACGATCGAGGCTTCCCGCTCGTGATTCTTGGCGTTCAGCACTTCGTGGCGCACGCCCATCTTCTTCAAGATTCCGGAAAGGCGCTCTGACTTTTCAACCGACACCGTGCCCACCAGCACAGGCTGGCCTTTCTTATGCAACTGCTCGATTTCCTTGGCGGCATTGCGGAATTTTTCTTCTTCGGTGCGATACACCACATCCTGCATTTCAATGCGGCGCAACGGCTTGTTGGTAGGAATCTGGGTGACTTCAAGCTTATAGATCTTTTCGAACTCGGCGGCTTCCGTGTCGGCGGTTCCGGTCATTCCGGCCAACTTCTTATACATGCGAAAGTAGTTTTGGAACGTGATAGTCGCGAGCGTTTGATTCTCGCGCTGGATCTTCACGCCTTCCTTGGCTTCGACGGCTTGGTGCAGCCCGTCGGACCAGCGGCGGCCGGGCATCATGCGTCCCGTGAATTCGTCAACGATGATGACTTCGTCATCCTTCACCAGATAATCGCGATCGCGCTGGAACACCACGTGGGCCTTGAGCGCCTGCTGCACGTGATGATTCATTTCCATGTTGGTAGCGTCGTAGAGATTGCTCAAGTTGAGCAATCGCTCTACCTTTAATACGCCTTCTTCGGTAAGCGCCACGGTGCGGGTCTTTTCTTCCACCGTGTAATCACCGGTGGTCCACTTCTGGCCCGGCTCCTTGCCTTCGATCACTTCGCCACGGACGAGACTGGGGATGATGCGGTTGATGCGGTAATACTTGTCCGTCGATTCCTCGCTAGGCCCTGAGATAATCAGGGGCGTGCGCGCCTCGTCGATGAGAATCGAATCGACCTCATCGACGATCCCGAAGAAGTGCTCGCGCTGCACGCAATCTGACTTGCGGAATTTCATGTTGTCGCGCAGGTAATCGAAACCGTATTCGTTGTTGGTG
>JALYJH010000193.1 GCA_030775415.1 Acidobacteriota bacterium
TTTATTTGTCCGGCCGTGTATTGCGGATGGTTAAACGCATTAAAGAGCTGGGCGCCGAATTCGAGGCGTTTGGCTTCGCCTATTGCAAATGCCTTTTTGATTTGCAGGTCGAAGTTATTGATGGGCCGGAGCGCCATCGTGTTGCGCCCGCCGGTGGCAAGCGCGCCGTAGCCAGCAGTGATATATTGCGCGTTTGGATTAATCGCGACGTAAGCAACGGTCGAGGCATCGCCCATGGGGACGGTGGCGCCGGTGGCGTTCACGGCACGCACGCCGCTACTCGTATTCGCCACGCCGTTCCGATTAACGATGGCGCGGTCACCCGCGGAGTCACCGTTTAGATTGGAGTCGAGGCCACTTTGCACCGTGACGTATTGGGGAGATTCGTAGGTATAGGTTCCGCTTAATACGTACCCGCCGAGCGCGTAATGGGCCAGCTTATTGGAGCTGGTTTTGAACCAGGGTGTGTCCCAGATTAAGGTCTGCGTCAAACGGTGGCGGCGGTCAAGGAGTGATGTGCCCCACTCCGATTTCATATCAGTAAAGTCCTGTGGGCGGCGTGGGGAGAGAAGGGTGGTCTTCAGGTCTGCGGTGCTGTCGTCGAGGGTGTGGCTCCAGGTATAGGCCGTCTTGAAGAACAAGCCTTTGGAAAAGCGGCGTGAAAGTTCCGTGGCCAGACCATGATAGATGGAGTTGCCGCGGAACAGATAGGACGTGATCGCCAAGGTATCGAAGTTGGCGCGCCAAGCGGGCAACACAGAGTCAATATTATAAAGGTCGTTGGTGGTGTGAGGCAGGGCAGCCAATGTTTGGCTTGTGGGCATCGTCAAGAATGTCGGGATGTTCAAAGAAGGCGTGACCACGGCCCCCTCGTTGATCTGGCTCTGCGTAGGGAGATGCACGCCCCGGGTGCCTAAATAGCGGACTTCGAGCGTGTAGTCGTCGTGAAACACGTGCTGAATACCAATGCTCCAGTTGAGCGCGTAGGGCATCCGGTATTGATCCTGTTTGTAATTCGCCGTAGCAGCCTGAGCCGCGGCGGCAGTGGTGTAGGTAGTAAATCCGGTAGAGGGCTGGAGGCCGCCGTTGGCTAGGAAATTCTGAGTAACTTTGGTCAGAACGCCGGTCATGACATTCGACAATTCGGGAGGCGGAAGGTTCACGCTCAGGTTGTCGAACGATTTGTCGTAGCTCAAGCCGAACCCTGCGCGGATAGAAGTCCGCCCGCTGCTGCCCGGGGAATATGCCAATCCAATACGGGGAGCAAAACCATCCAATTGCGGGCTGGGGGCCTGGAAGGAAATCAGACCGGGGACGCTGGCGATTGCATTCAGACTTTGCAGCTTGTCGCCTGCCGAGACGCCCTGATAGTCGTAACGCAAGCCTAGAGTGACGGTGAAATTACGGCGCATCCGGTATTCGTCATTGATGAAGAACGATGAACTGATGGAGTTTCCGGAATAGGGTCCGGCGTCGCCGGCGCGCTGGCTTACTTTGTCGGGACTTTGATCGAGCAGGAAACGCTGCAGGGTTCGATACTCGTAATCGCCGCGTACGGCGGACGGGAGCCGGATCGAACTTATGTACTTACGCCCTTCAGCGCCGAACTTAAGGGTATGGCGGCCTTTTGTCCAGGTCACGTTGTCAATCAGCTGGTAACTATTAAGGACATAGGATTGCGGGGATGCAGAGTAGGGACCGATCTGCAGGCTGAGGTCCTGGATGACGATGTTGGGAAATGCCGTGAGACCGGGATAAGAGTAATTGCCAGAAGGAATATTATCGTTCATGCGAGTATAGCCCAAGCGCAATTCGTTCAGCAGACTGGGCGTGAAAGAGTGCAGTTCCTCTAACATGAATAAATGGCGGCCGATGTCGCGACTTTGAAAGAACGCCGCTAGTTCCGGCAGGGTACTGGAACTGAAACCGTTGTCGTATTCATTTACATTGCGTCCCCGTAGCTGGTCTTTGTCAGATATGTTGTAGTCGATGTTCATCAGCCAAATGGTGTCATTGGTGTAGGTGGGCGCGACAATCGGCACACTTCCGACCGGAATGGTTACGCCGCTCACGACACGGGTCTCAGTCTGGGTCGGCGCGGCCGGCAAGTACTTTTGCAAAATACCGAGATTCGTCTGGGAAACGCCGGAAATTTTACTGAGCGCGCTATATCCGTCTGCTGTGGGCGCCTCGATTGCCGAAGGAGTGCTGGGTTGCCCTGTCGGATTGTACTGGTAGAGGCCGTAGAAAAAGAGCTTGTTCTTAAGAATAGGGCCGCCGACAGAGCCGCCGAACGTGTTGTTATCGAAGCGCGGCTTCGATAGAGTTCCATTTCGGGCGAAGGCTTGATCCAAGGCATTCAGATTGCGATTCTCGAGGTACTCATAAGCGGCTCCATGGAACTGGCTGCCGCCATTGCGAAAAACCTGATTGAATTGGCCACCGCCGCCATTTCCAAATTCGGCGGAGAATGTGTTCTGGAGCGAGCTGAACTCCTGCACGGCTTCGTTGGGTACATTGACGACATGGCCGGTGACGTATTTGTTATTGTTGTCGACCCCTTCGATGGTGAAATTGTTGGAACGTGGGCGCTGGCCGCCGACGGAGGGGCCTTCACCCGAGCCGACGCCACCGGAACTAGCCACGCCGGCGTTAAGCAGGGCAAGATTCAGGGCTCCCAATGCTAAAGAAGCGGAGGGGACGTCGATGGCTTGGCGCCGGCCGAAGGTGGAACCCACTTGCGCCGTAGTTGTATTGATGAGGGTAGCTGCCTCAGTGACATCAACTGCTGTGCTGACATCGCCCACCCTGAGCGTGGCGTTGGCCGTGGATGTAGTGTTGAGCGTGACGGCTGCATTGCGCAGGACGACGGCGGCAAATCCGCTACGCGAAACCTTGACGTCGTAGGCGCCGACTAAAATGTCGTTAAAGCGGTACGCACCGTCTATCCCAGTGGTGGTATTGGCCTTTACCCCGCTGGCGGTGTTGGTAATTTCGACGTCGGCGCCTGGAACGGACGCTCCGGTCTGGTCGATGACCGTTCCGACGAGGTCGCCGTCCGCTGCTTGCGCATTCAATCTCTGTGTGCCGGCAAATGCCAAAAGTACAACGAGCGGGCATAGTAATATTGGTCTAGTCATCGTAAGCCTCCCATAGGGCGAATAAGCACCTATCGGCCGCAGGTGCGTAAATCTCCGCAGTTAAATTTTATATTATTGAAAACAAACAGCGTCTTGGCTGAACGCCCGGCTTATTTCGGCGCCGGTGATATTCCAGGGGGCGAACCTTGTGGGGTTTTCCTGATCCTCTCATAGTACTGCTGAACGAACTGCTGGTAAATTGGCGGGACTTCGTCGCGATGGATTTCGCTGCCGGCTTCGGCGTGAGTGGACTGATTTTGACCCACGGGAGTCTTTAGCTGTTGCTTGGTGGACCCGACCTCCACCATCACGGCGCCTTTGACATTTTCCGCGCGCTTGCCTAGTAATTCTGTGATCTTACCCATTGCCTTCAGGGCTTCGGCTTGCTTGGTGGCCTTGTCGCCTTCCTGGCTGCCTATACCATTTTTAGCTTCGTTAGACTTTTGATTTTGGGAATTGTTGCTGCCGTCCTGGGCATCGCTTGACTGCTTGCCATTCTGCGCTTGCTGGCCGTCACCTTTTTCCTGGGATTGGCCGTCCTGGCCCGGCTGTTGGTCGCTATCAGTGGGATCGCTCTTCTGATTCTTGCCTTGATCGTTGGGCGAGGATTTCATCTTGTTCAACATGTCGTTGAGGGCTTCGCGGACTTTGCTGAGGAGCGAGGGGTCGGGGGTGGATTTGGTGTTTTGATTTCCGTCGGCCTGTCGCTTGTCGCCCTGCTTCTGTTCGTCGGAAGAGGACTCCTTTCCGGGAGAATCTTCTTTCTTGCCGGCGCCAGCGCCTTGATCCTTGTTAATGGCTTCCTGTTGGTTTTGCTTCTGCTGGTTTTGGGCGGTGGTCGGGTCGAAGTTCGCGGAGGGTTCACCGGCGAAATCACTGTTCTTTTGGGCTTCCTTGCTCGCTTCACGGCTGTCGCCGGGTTGGTCGCCACCTTCGGGAGAGCCTGCAAGCTTCGCTTGTTGTTTAGCGGGGCCGAAAACGTTATCGTACGCGCTCGCCACCAGGGAACTATGCGGATTGAAAGTACCCAGCACGGCGTAACGCAACAGCAGCACGGCAGCGAGCGCCAGTGCCAAGCCCACGGCGGGGTAGAGGGCTCGGGGACGGACGAGCGGCAACGCCTGCTTCAAATCGACAGATTGGGCGGTGCGTTCCGCGTGCAGGCGCTGGCTTTCGCGAATAGCGGCGTCCTCGGTTCCGGGAGCTTCGAGAAAATGGGCGGCGGTGGACAGTGTGTCGTGCAGATGCAGTTTGGCGTCGATGCGCTGGGCCACTCGGTAGGTTGAAGGGCGTTTACGCAGGGCGATGTAAACTGCGGTGGCGACGGTTATCGCGATTAGCAATAGCAACCACAAGGCGTTCAGGTATTCAGTGCCGGCTAAAAGAATAATTACGCCACCGGCGAACATGACTGCTGCCGCTTGCGTTAATTGGTGAAGGAGCAGGTGTTGGAACGCGCGAGTGCGCGCCTTTGCCAGCAAACCGGAGAGTGAGCGGCGCGACTCCAACGAGACGATTATCCCACGATCAGCATGCAATCTCCGTAGGAGAAGAAGCGGTAGCGGGCTTCCACTGCGTAGCGGTATGCAGCGAGGGCTAACTCAGTTCCAGCAAAGGCGCAGATTAGCACCAGGAGGCTGGATTTCGGCAGATGGAAATTGGTGAGCATGGCCCCGGTCCGGCGGAAGTGAAAGCCCGGGGAGATGAATAATTCAGTGCGGGGAAGGGTGATATCGCTTTCGATGGCGCGGACGCTGGTGGTGCCCACCGCTACTATCCGGGAGGCGGCGTCCATGGCGGCTATGGTTTGTGGCGGCACTTGGAAGCTCTCTGAGTGCAACCTCACTTCTTCGACGACGTCGGTGTGCAACGGCTGGAAGGTTCCGAGGCCCACGTGCAGAGTGACTCGCGCGAGGACTGCGCCGGCGGCGCGACAAGCGTCGAGGGTCTCCGGGGTGAAGTGGAGTCCAGCCGTGGGCGCGGCAACGGAGCCGCGCTCCCGCGCAAAAACCGTTTGGTAACGCTCGCGATCGGAGGCGGTGTCGGGGCGGTGGATGTAGGGAGGCAAGGGGACGTGGCCGGCACGTTCGAGCACCTCGAAGACATCGCCTTTGGAGATAAGTTGGACACTACGCTCGCCAAAGTCACCGCGACTCAGGATTTCGACCGATAACTCGTCCGAAACCACGATTCGTTCGCCGCTACGCATTTTGCGCCCGGGGCGAACGAGCGCCGTCCAATGCAGGGCGTCGGGGGACTGTTGCTGGGTAAGAAACACTTCTACTTTTCCGCTGTGTCCCTCGCGGTGGCCGTAGAGACGGGAAGGGAATACGCGCGAGTCGTTCAGCACCAGGCAATCGCCGGGATGGAGGAACGACGGGAAGTCACGGAAAGAACAATCCTGCCAGGTTCCAGATTTGCGGTCGACCACCAGCATGCGGGACGCGGCGCGGTCCGCGAGCGGTTCCTGGGCGATCAACTCTTCGGGAAGGTGGTAGTCGAACTCGGAAAGCAGCACTTTTCCCACTGTAAACTAGGGAACAGTGCGGATCTTAGGCATTGAATCTTCTTGCGATGAAACTGCCGCGGCGGTGGTGGAGGACGGTTCGCGTATTCTGTCCTCGGTAGTGGCGTCGCAGATCGCAACCCACGCGCGGTATGGCGGTGTGGTCCCGGAATTGGCATCGCGGGAACATTTGCGTGCGATCGTCCCGGTGGTTCGGCTGGCTCTGGAGCAATCCGCTACGGATCTGAAAGATCTGGGAGCGATCGCGGTTACGCAGGGGCCGGGGCTGGTGGGATCGCTGCTCGTGGGACTCACATACGCCAAGGCG
>JALYJH010000194.1 GCA_030775415.1 Acidobacteriota bacterium
GATTCGTCCCCTGCACAATGGAATGCGCCATCCCCGGCAGAATCACGAACTGCCGGTCGCCATTCGGCAACTGTAAAAAGAAGTCCGACAAATCGTTCATCGTAGCGATGCCGTCATATTCCCCGCGCACCAGCAGCACCGGCGCCAGCACCTTCTTTGGATCCACCAGCGGCAGCTTCGAAGTCATATCGAGATAAGTACCCGTAGGAACCTGATCTCCAAACTTCAACTCCTCATCCGCCAGAAATTCCGCAATCGCTGGATCCGTGGTCCCCGGTTTATCGCGCGTAAAGATGCTGCGGATCATAGCCCGGTCGCGCAGCCTGCGATTGTGCGTGCGATAAAATTCCAACCCCTTGGCGCGCTCCGTCAAAGTAGGCGAATTATCGCCCTTATAAGTGAAAGCCCCCAGCACCACTCGATCCACCCTCTCCGGATCGAGCATCGCATAAACGCCCACGCGAATGGCCCCCGACGACTCGCCCATCAGGTTCACTTTTTGAGCCCCGGTTTCTTTGGTAATAAGCTCCACGCCCGCCTTGATATCCTGCGCCCCGCTCGCGATATCCGAATTGCTCGGCGTCTGCGACGAGCGCCCATAGTTCTCGTGATCCATGGTCCACACATCGTAGCCCAGCCCCGCGAAGACGTTCATCACCGAGTACTCGCCCTTCCCCGGCGTCGCGAGATCGAACGAAGACCTTCCCGAATTCGAAGATCCATGAATCAAAAACAAAACCGGCAGTGGCTTCTCCCCCGCCTTGGGAGCGTGGGCACGCTTGCGGAACATGTAAAGTTTGACGTCGCCCTTATGGGCCCAATATTCGCCGGACCAGAGCTTGCTCGCCGGCGCCGCACTCTTATCCGCGAACAATGCCGGAGCCACCAGCGCGCCAGCCACCAAACGGCGGCGCGAAAAAGAACGGCTATGCGTTTTCATGGGCCGTGACCTCCCCGGGAATTATATCGCGCGATGGGCGATCGGGCACAAACGGTCAGGCGCCAAAGTTAAGATGCTATACTTGACTCCAAAGATCGGAGGATCTTAAATGAAACCATCCTCTGATCGCGAACTTGAAATCGCACGCCACGTAGACGAACGGTCCGCGCAAGGCGACCTGCCTGTATCGTCCATCGCTGAGATTGCCGCGCGAGTTCCTTTCGCAATGTCTGAACCGGAGACGAAGTTTCTCATCAGCTACGTTGTGTGGAGACGCGACAACCCGCTGGGCGGCAATAAACAATGATGCGGTAGTGGTGCCTCAATCTACTGGAGCCGCGCGAGCTCTTCCACATACAAGCGGTTGTGCGGAAATTGCTGCGCCAGTCCCGTCAGAATTTCGCGAGCCTTTCCCGTATCCTTGCGGCGCAGCGCATCCACCGCGAGCAGGAGGCGGGCGTAGGGTTTCAGGTAGTGCCCCTTCTCCGCTGTGAGCGTGAGCTGCTCGATCCCCACCTCCCGATCGGTTTGCGCGCCTGCCAGTTGCAAAAACCAGCGCACCGGAGCCGCCTTCAGGCTCAGCATGTAATTCTCGACGCCTACCGCGAGATGCGCATCGTAGTACGAAGGATCGATTGTCAGCAGCTTCTCCGCGAGGGCTCGCCCGCTCTTTACGGAGGACAGCGCGCTCAGGTCGTGCTTGTCGATCAAACCGTCGAAATCGGCGCGCAGCCCCAGCACCATCACCGATGCGAACAGCGCGTTGCTGTCGCGCGGCCTGGCGTGCAGGGTGCTCGCCGCCAGTTTGTCAGCCTTCGCCAGGTCCACTTCGAAGGCCCTGCGGACCCTCGGGTCCGCCTCCAGCTTTTGGTGCTGCCCGCGGAAGTTCTCATCGTGCACGAAGAATTCGGACTGCAAAATCTTGAGCCGGTCGAACTCAGCGAACAAATAGGCCGCCGCGTCGGACACCGCGGCGAGCGGATCGTCCGGATACACCTGCTCGTAATCCGCAAAAGTCTTGTGCGCCGCCGTAAACTGCAAATCGTACATTTGCAGGAAGCCGAGATCCAGGCCACCGGGGGCGCTCCCGATATCTGCCGCGCTTCCGATGCCTGCCGCCCACAGGAGGGCCGGCGCGAGAATCACAGCTTTTTTCATTCGTCTACCACTATAGAGGACGGGAACCTGCTGCAACCCGTTGCCTGGGACGGGTTTGGCCCAGTCTTCCAAGCACATTGAAAACAAATAGCCAAGGGCGTCCATAACCCTGTCACTGACCGGTCACTGACTGCATCTTTACCGGCTCTTTGGGTTCGTTTAGTATTTTGCATGTTACTCTTCTGATGGCTAATCCGTATGGCCTTGACGACCCTCGAATGGGTATGCTAAATTTCAACGGCTGGCGGTCAGAAGCACGTTTAGTCTTAGGAGAAAACATTAAATGAAGCGCACATTGTTTGCATTGGCCCTGTTGGCTGGCGCGTTGGTGGTTTCCGGGGGCCGGGCCTACGCCCACCACTCCTTCGCCGCGACTTATTTTGAAGATAAGACTCAGAAAGTCGAAGGCAATCTGGTTCAGTTCCTGTATCGCAACCCGCACTCCTTCGTCCACGTCGAAGCGCCGGATGAAAAGGGCGTAATGCAGCGCTGGGCCGTCGAATGGGGCGCAGGCGGTCAGCTCGGCCGTCAGGGCGTCACCCGCGAGACTTTGAAGCCGGGCGACCACGTGGTCATCGTGGGCAACCCGGGCCGCAATCCGGAAGATCACCGTCTGCGTATGGTGAACATCACCCGGCCGTCGGATGGCTGGAAGTGGGGCGGCACCTTCGACTAAACCGCACAAGTGGGACCCGCCAGCGATCGGTTTGACTACAATGTCTGAGTACGAAGTTTGACAGTCACCCGGCCATAACGGCCGGGTGATTTTGCAATGGCTGCGGCGCCCGGGTTTTATCGCGAGTTGTTTGCGCCAGTAAATGCCTAAGGAAGAGGAGTTCATGAGGAGCCTCCAGGTGAGGCGGGTTGCGCCGTTTTTGACGGTCGCACTAGCATTTTCAGCGGCGCCGGCTGCGTTGCGCGCGCAAGGGGGCCGGGGAGCAGAACCTTTGGTCAATGCCCAGGCTGCCGCACCCGTCGATTTTACGGGACAGTGGGTTGCCGTCGTGACCGAGGATTGGCGCTACCGCATGGTGACGCCCGCCAAAGGCGATTACGCCAGCGTGCCGCTGAACGCCGAGGGCCGCAAAATGGCCGATACTTGGGATCCCGCGAAGGATGAAGCCGCCGGGAACCAATGTAAATCCTATGGCGCCGCAGCCGTGATGCGCGTTCCCGGACGCGTGCGTATTTCGTGGGCCGGCGACGAAACCATGAAGGTCGAAACCGATGCCGGCACGCAAATGCGGACGTTTTATTTTAGGGATGCGAAAAGCCCCGGCGGCGATTGGCAAGGTCAATCGCAGGCGTCCTGGGACATAGCGGGCGGGGGCCGGGGCGGGCCGGTGCGGGGCGGTTCATTGAAGGTAGTCACGACCAAACTCAAGGCAGGTTACCTGCGCAAGAATGGCGTGCCTTATAGCGATAAGACGGTTGTGACGGAATACTACGATCGTACCAATGAGCCGGATGGAAATAGCTGGCTGGTGGTCACGACTGTGGTTGACGATCCAATCTATCTCAACCAGCCCTTCATCACCAGCACGCACTTCAAAAAGCAGAACGACCAGTCCGGCTGGAATCCGACGCCGTGCACGGCGCGTTAAGCGGCCAGGCCCTTCTTAGCAGTAAAGTGGAGAATACCTCTCTGGAAACTTTAATTAACTGTGTCTTTAAGGAGTTGAATCGATGGATATGACGCATGTGCACCTTCTTCTGAATCACGTTCCCACCATTGGTTTTGGGATCGCGCTGGCGATGTTTATCGTCGCCCTGCTGATGAAGAGTGCCGAGCTGAAGCGTGCCGCCCTGGTGCTGTTTGTCGGTGTTGGGATGCTCACCATTCCCACGTATGTGAGCGGCAACTCGGCAGCGGAAGTGATTTGCGAAGGTGGCACGAGGGCGCCCGCCTGCACGGACACTTTGGTGTCTAAGAATTTAATTCAAACCCACGAAGGCGCCGCTCTGCTCGCTTTCAGCGCCATATTGCTCACGGCGGCTTTTGCGTGGCTGGCTCTCTGGCAGCTTCGCCGCACCTCGAACGTAGAAGGCTGGACCACCGGCTTGGTTTTAATCCTGTCACTCGTCTCCTTCGCACTGGTCGCGCGCGCGGCCAACATCGGCGGTGAAATTCGCCATTCCGAAATTCGCACGCTGCAGGAACAATTAATGCCGGACGGCAAGAAAATGCAAGTTCCCGTGGAAATTACCACTCCCGAAGGCCACTTCGCGCGAAAGGTGGGAGCCTTCGTTCTCAGCCTTCCCTTCGGCTGGCCATCGCTCGAAACCCTGCACTTCATCGGCCTCTCGCTGCTGATCGGCGTGGTTCTTTTGATCGATCTGCGCATGCTGGGCGTAATGAAGAATGTGGCCTTCCCGCCTTTGCACCGCCTGTTGCCCTGGGCGATTTTAGGATTCGGCATCAACCTGGTCTCGGGCATGTTGTTCTTCGTGGCCTCGCCCGAGCAGTACGCGCATAACATTGCGTTCATCTGGAAATTGATTCTGATGATGCTCGCCGGCCTCAATGCGTTCTACTTCACGCTGTTCGATGAAGCCTGGGTGCTGAAGGCGGGCCAGGACGCTCCCTTCGCCGCCAAGGCCATGGCCGTATCGGCTATCGTTCTTTGGGTAGGGGTGCTTTACTTCGGCAGCATGCTGCCCTTCATAGGAGGAGCGTTCTAAGTGCCGCTCGGTCTGGAGGTCCTTCTGGTAGTGCTGGCCGTAACTGTGATATTCGGATTCCTGGGTTATTTGATCGATAAAAGCGCTGAGCGCGAAGAACGTGAGGAGCGACGCTAGACATGAATTTTCTGAATACGCTCGAGCAAATGCCCTTCAGCATCTGGGTGCGCGAATCCAGTTCCATCTGGGCGTTCCCCACGTTTCTCGTGGTGCATACGATCGGTATGTCGGTGGTGGCGGGCCTCAGCGCGATGATCAGCCTGGCGGTCCTGGGCTTCTGGCCCAAGATTCCGCTCCGTCCCATGGAGCGCCTTTATCCGCTCATCTGGGTCGGTTTTTGGGTCAACGCCGTTACCGGCACGGTACTGCTGATTGCCGACGCCTCGACCAAACTCACTAACTGGGATTTCGGCGTCAAGATGGGTTTCGTATTCGCGGGTGTTTGGCTGATTACGCGCACGCGTAAGCAAATCTTTGGCAGCACCGAGATCGATCGCGGGCTGCTCCCTATGGGCGCGAAGGGTTTAGCCTGGGCCTCTCTCATCTGCTGGTTCGGAGCCATCACGGCGGGCCGCCTCCTGGCCTATTTGGGCCCTGTCTCGGGCCTGAGCGGCGTCACTAACAAATAGGCGGGCGCAGGCGCCGAAATTCGGGGGCGGGGACACACTTCGGCTGAGATCGGTTGTAGTGCTCAAAATCGTCTCGCGGTGGGCTGCTTTTTGAGGGCAACCCACCGGAGTGGTGAAGGTCATGGACGGCTTGCTGGTCTTTGAAAAGTGACTGAATGAACCAGTTTTCTGCTCTCTCCCATTTCCTCCCGCGGCAATTTACATCACCAGAGAATCGATTCTCTCCTGTCCCGCCCTCTCCACAATGTTTCCAGGGCGGCTAGCCCATCGCTTTCGCAACGAGCGCGGATACCAACTTAACTACGACGATTAGCCTGCGCAGGCTTGTACTGCGATTCGAGTATGCACGGGCGTGGTTTTGCTGGAGTAAAATTCAAAACGCGAAGTTGCTGAATCGCGGGAGGTTGCAGACAGAGCCGGGGTTGTGACGCTATTTTGTCCGGCGCATGGCGCCTTCGATATCGGGAAGGAAGACCGCCAGTAGACCTAACAGAGGCATGAAGGACACGGCGCGGTAGACGAAGCCGATGCTGGTGTGGTCAGCGAGTTGTCCGAGTAAAGC
>JALYJH010000195.1 GCA_030775415.1 Acidobacteriota bacterium
TCACAGGAGAGTTCGTATAGCGCCTTGTCCAGCAAAAAAACCGCGAGCAGTTTTCGGAAGCCCTCTTCTGACGAGGGAAGAAACCGCGCCTCTTGAGCGGCGTTGCGATACGCGCGCAGAAATTCCGCCCCCATGGACCGCTCCCAAAGCCGTGCCCAGGGCGCCAGGCTCTCCCAATCCTCCGGACGCCGCGCCGTGTGCGCGATCAAACCGCTGTACGCCGCGTAGCTCAAGGAGCGCAGCATACTGGCTACGTCTTTCAGCGGAGACAACTTCCTGCGCCGCTCCTCGATCGGGCGCCCAGGCTCGCCCTCGAAGTCGAGAATCACGTAGTCGGTTTTCACCTGCAAAACCTGGCTTAGATGATAATCACCGTGGATCCGGATGCGTTGGCCCAGCATCCCGTCTTCCGCCGCGAGCCGGAAGCTATGGAGAATCTGGCTCCGCCGGCTCAACACCAGACCCGCAAGATCGACGAATTCATCCGCTAAGCCGGCGACGCTCTCTTTCAACTGATCCAGCACGCGGACCGCTTCCTCGCGAAGCCCCGCCACCAGCTTCTGCACATCGCTCGCTGCCATGGGTTCCGGAGTGAAGGCGGGGTCATCGGTTATCGAAGCCAGAGCCATGTGCAAGGAGGCAGTCCTGCTGCCTAGCTTCGCGGCTGAGTCCAGTGCCAGCCCCACATGCTCTCGCGCCATTTGAGATGGTTCCTGCTCCGCAAGTTCCATCAGCTCCCCAGCCGCACTGCTCGTCACATCCGGCCCTGCGGCGCTAGCGCAGTTCTCGTAGTAGCGGGACAGTTCTTCCAAAGTCAGCGTCCAGCCGTCTCCTTGATTTGCGATGTAGCCCTGCAGCATTGCCAGCGTCGACGCCTCTCCGCCGCTGGGCGCGTATTCAATGCTTCCGGCAAATGGCGCGATGCCGGCGAAGTGGACTTTCTCTGTCAGCACACGTCCGATTTCGCACTCTGGATTTGGCCCCGCTTGCTGGTGGCGAAATAACTTCATAACTAGCCGCTCGTCGTAAAGCAGCGAAGTATTGTTCTGCTCCGCCGGCGTCCGCCGCACGCTCAGGGGATTTACCGCGGGACCGCGCAGCGCTGCAAAATCGGCGCCCGGCAAACCGCGGATCAACCCGCTATAAGCCGGCGCTTGTTTGCCCTGTTCCACGAAGGAAAGAAGCGCGGCGCAAGCCTGATCGTCGTAGCTCGCATCATGCAAGAAACCCGCTCCTCTGCTGGAGATTACAGAGGAAACGATGGCGTTCGGAAACGTCCCCCGCAACTGTTCCGCCTCCCTGCCGAAGGACAGCGCAAGCGGCACGAAGTATGTTTCGGCTTGTTCTTTTTCATATCGCGCTTCCACCAGCGCCAATACCGCATTGGAGTCCGGCAAGCTTCGCCAATCCGTGATTTTTACGGATCGCATGCCTCGCGCCTTCCCCCCAAACCATCTCTGCTTCGCTAAGTACTCCGGCAGCAGCGCGGATTCCAGTCGATTTCGTCCGGCGCCTTCGAGCAAGCGTTCCCAACTATCTGCTACCAGCGCCAGCGAGTCCACGTGGCTGGCCGCTCCGGTCTCCTTGGGTTCGCCTTGCAGCTCCAGCCAGAAGAATCCATAGGGCCCCAGCGTGAGCCGGTAAGGCTGCTTGCCGATCGCAGGAAAGTCCACGTAGCCCAGCATTTCAACCGGGACCACGCCCTCCAGTTCCGCCAAATCCAGGTCCACCGGCTGCGCGAAGCGCGAGAGATTGGCCACGCACAACACCCTCTGCTCGTTATGCCGCCGCAGATATGCCAGCACTTTCCGGTTAGACGGGTTCAGGAATTCCAGCGTGCCGCGCCCAAATACCGGAAATAATTTGCGCAAGGCGATCATATTGCGCATCCAGCTCAAGAGCGACGACGGATCGCTCTGCTGCGCCTCCACGTTCACCGCCTGGTAACCCAATACCGGATCCATGATCACCGGGCTGTACAATTTGGCTGGCGAGGCGCGCGAAAAACCGGCGTTGCGATCCGCGTTCCATTGCATCGGCGTCCGCACGCCGTTCCGGTCGCCGAGATAAATGTTGTCGCCCATACCGATTTCATCGCCGTAGTATAAAACCGGAGTTCCGGGAAACGAGAACAGCAAACTATTTAGAAGTTCGATGCGGCGCCGATTGTTGTCCATCAACGTCGCGAGGCGGCGCCGGATGCCCAGATTGATGCGCATACGGGAGTCGCCGCTGTACGCCAGATACATGTAATCGCGCTCATCGTTCGTGACCATCTCGAGCGTCAGCTCGTCGTGGTTGCGCAGAAACAATGCCCACTGGCAGCTCACCGGAATCTCCGGGGTCTGCGCCATAATGTCGGTAATCGGGAGCCGGTCCTCCTGGCGCAGCGCCATATAGATGCGCGGCATCAGCGGAAAGTGAAACGCCATATGGCATTCGTCGCCCTCTCCAAAATAGGGGCGGACATCGCTGGGCCACTGGTTCGCCTCCGCCAGTATCATCCGGCCTTCATAGCCGTCATCGATTTCCTGGCGCAGCTTCTTTACCACCACGTGAGTCTCGGGAAGGTTCTCGCAACTCGTCCCTTCGCGCTCCACCAAATACGGAATCGCGTCCACGCGCAAGGCGTCCACGCCCAAGTCCAGCCAGTAGCGCATGACGTTAAGCATTTCCTCGACAACTTTCGGATTATCGTAATTGAGATCCGGCTGGTGCGAAAAAAAGCGATGCCAGAAATACGCCTGCGCCACAGGGTCCCAGGTCCAGTTCGATTTCTCCGTGTCGCTGAAGATAATTCGAGCGTCACTAAATCCCTGATTGCTGTCGCTCCACACATAGTAGTCGCGCTCCGGCGATCCCTTCGGCGCCTGTCTGGCCCGCTGAAACCATGCGTGCTGGTCCGAAGTATGATTCATCACCAGCTCGATCATGACCTGCAAGCCCCGCTCGTGCGCCGCTCCCAGAAAGGTTTTAAAATCCTCCATGCTTCCGTACATGGGGTGGACGTTTAGATAGTCCGAAATATCGTAGCCATCGTCCTTAAGCGGAGACGGAAAAAAGGGCAGAAGCCATAAACACGTAACACCCAAGTCCTGTAAATAATCCAGTTTCTGCAGCAGCCCCGGAAGGTCCCCAATCCCATCCTCATTGCTGTCGAAAAATGCGCGAACGTGGAGCTCGTACACAATCGCGTCTTTGTACCACAGCGGATCCGTGGTGATCCCAGGCTTTTTCATGATCCCGGTTCGGTTTGAAATCGTACCCGCCCTTCCGCTGGCAGCATCCCGTCTACACAGCAGATTTAAGACCAAAATAGGCGCGGTACAATAAAAACGGAGATTCTAAATGGACCCGCTCACTGACTCGATCATCGGCGGCCTGGAAAGCCGGGGAATCCCCGTCGACAAAACCCTCTTGGCGGACCGCATCGCAGGCGTGAAGTGCCAGCACCCCACACTGCTCGAAACCTTGGGCGATAACGCCATTCTCATTGA
The DNA here is from genome assembly GCA_030775415.1 of Acidobacteriota bacterium. Taxonomy (GTDB): domain Bacteria; phylum Acidobacteriota; class Terriglobia; order Bryobacterales; family Bryobacteraceae; genus Palsa-187. The sequence goes on from JALYJH010000195.1 coordinate 3,498, forward strand.
GGTCTTCGATATGGTTCAACAAGTCGCCGTGGCATCCGGAGAAGCAACCGCAACCCAGCCCGCTGCAGAGATTACCGAGTCCCCCGCCCCTGAATTAACCCCGGCAGCCGCAACCGTGAAGCAGAAACGCCCGCGAAGCGTTCTCGAAGAAGTGCAGGAAGAATTGGTGCGCTTGCATAACCCGGCGAACGTGCGCTTACCGCAGTTCGAGGACAAAGGCTATTCCTGGAGCTTGACGCTCTAAGCTCGTCCGATTCGCATTCCCGTTTTCTCCGCCCAAAGTTCAGCCGCCCACGCCAGTTCGCCGATAAACGGAGCCATGAGTTGTGCGAAGATCTGGAATTTGTCCTGAGCGCCGCCCAACATCCCCACGCGGTCTGAATGGATGTTCAAAACTCCCAGCGGGTTCGCCGCCTGGTCCCGCACCCTGGGAATCGTGAACGCCACAAAACTTTTGACGTTCGCGCCCTCGCCTTGCGAATAGTATTTCTCCACCTCCATCAGGATGTCTTTCTCAATCATAAAATCCTGCTGGTTCAGTTCACCGATCTTCGCGACATCCCTATAGCCATGGGCGGCGTACTTTTGTTCTCCCAGTCCACCGGCGAAAGCCCGCGGCGCACCCGGCAGGATCCGCCATTTACCGGACAGCGGATGGTTCTCCGTGATGAAGCCAAGGTCGTTGATGGCGTCCGCTGCTCTAGGATCTCCCGCCTTCGCGGAGAGTTCTTTTTTCAAGATCAATACGCCATCCACCAAATTTCTGTTTTCTTCGCACCAATGCGGTTTAAACCGCACCACCTTCCAATATTCATCCTCGAAATACGGAGGCTTTCCCAGATTAGGCACGAAAAACATGATATTGGCGGCATAGCGCGCGCCCGTGCCTACATCGTAGGATTCGGCGAGAGATGCAGCTGATGCCACGATTGCGCGAATGGCGCCCACCAGTTCTTTTAGCTCTATTTCGTCGCGACGGAACGGCGCCGAAGTCGCCAGCTTAGAGATGCTGAAGGACTGCTGCATCCAGGCCGCCCGGAACGTCGCATGCGGCAGCGTCTCCACCGCTCCCAACACGCGGTCGATGCTTTTCGTCGCGCCCGCCAGCTTGCTGTCTAACTTGGTGGCCGTCCCACCCACCTCTTCCATGCGGGTTTTCAATTGTCCAGCCAGGCCGTGAACTTTCCCCACGGCGTCCGATAGCTCGTCAGCCTTCAGCCGGTTCGAAGCCGATACTTTGCTTTCCGCCCGCTTTCTCGCGCCGAAGGAAACCACCCAAGCCGCTACGCATACCCAGAAGATGGTTACGCCCAACGACTCCGGAATTAAACTTGAAAATGTGTCTTGGATTTCCTGGGTCTTGAGCACTACTACCGAGAACGCCAGGATAAAAACCACCACCTCGAAGGACCAATGGTTCGCCGCCAACGTCGCCAGCTCGCGAACGGAAGCACGTTCGCTTTTCGCTTTGTCCTTCGCCGCTTCTTGGTTCATGACCTGTCCGGTTTCTTGAATTTTCAAGAATACCCAGACATTATGTCATTCGCACGATGCAGCCCGCTCACGCGCCTGCTCCAGCCCTCAGTGCTTATGAGAACCCTTCCCCGAATGCCCACCGCCCGAATGCCCGCCGCCGGAATGCCCACCACCAAAATGCCCACCGCCAGAATACGAAGATCCATGCGGCGCCGAGAAGTGCGGCGTCGAACGCGACGCTGAAAAGTGCGGAGCTGAGAAGCGTGCCTCCTCACGTGGCGCTGAAAAATGTGAGCTTGAGAAGTGCTTGCCTGACGAAGATGATGCAGCGCGCGATCCCGCAAAATTCATCGCGTTAAAACGCTCCGAACCCGCCTGCCGCGGCGTTCGATCAAACCCAGCCGAGCCCCGAAAACTCCCCGCCATCGCCGAGCCCCTATAATTCTCACGCGTCCCCCCGGCGAAACCCGACCGGTACGCGCTTCCACCAGAGCCCCCAAACCCAGGCCGGTGCCATCCATCTGAACCGGAGCGCCCCGAATTCGCAAACCCCGATCTCCACGAATTACTCCGCCCCCCGAAATCACCTCCCCGATACCGCGCCGACACAAATCCGTGCGAGTACGGCACCCCCAAGCGGTGCGCCGGATTATGATTCCACGCAGCCCGTCCGGAGAACCCGCCGCCATAGCCCCCGTCATTGTGATAACCCAGCCCGCTAAAAAACGATCCATTGAGAGACAGGCTATGCGTAAACCAATTCAATACCCAACCCCAAATTCCGAATCCCGTGCCCGACCCCAACAGCCCAGACCCAATCGTCCCCGCCGCGCTCAATAATCCCGAGAACAATCCGCCGATGTTGACGCCCGATCCAAACCCCGATCCGTAATCCCCCTGCGCCCCATAATCGCCCTGTGTCCCGTAATAACCCTGCGGATACGAGAGCGCTCGCGGATCGGAAAACGTGGGGTACGCCTCCGCCAC
>JALYJH010000196.1 GCA_030775415.1 Acidobacteriota bacterium
ACGCCGCGCCAGTAGCGCCGACGGGTCCGGGAGGTCCTGCCGGCCCCGCTGCGCCGGTGGGTCCGGCAACCGTGGACGCTGCGCCCGTCGCCCCAGTAGCGCCGGTGTTCCCCGTGGGGCCTTGCGGTCCACTCGGGCCCTGGATGGTGGTGGCCTGGACGTAATAGCCGTTCATGTCGATCACCAAGTCGCCGTTATCGGTACTAAGAAGTTGGATTCCTCCATCGGCCCCCGCCGGCACGACGGCCATGTTGTCCACAACACCACCCAGGTATGCGTTTAACACTACTGTTCCGGTCCACGCCGTGTCATCCTGCCAGGCTGCGATCCAGCCGACCGGCTGCCCGGCCGGAGTGATGGAAACGAAATTCATAGAGTACGCGACCGCCGCCGGCACGCCGCAATTGGAGGACGGAATGGGGACCACGCGCGGCTGCCCGGCGACCAGTGACGGCGGACCAAACGGGCCAGTTTTGCCCGAGCCTCCGGTACTGCGCGTATCCATGACACGGCAGGGCGTGATGGCGATAAATACCAAGCCGACGCCACTCCCGACGGCTGCTGTCGATGGAGCGCTCGCCGCGCTCATGGACCAGTTTTTGACCACTATCGCCGGCTGCGCGAAAACCGCGGGCATCAAAACAGCCGCAGTGAGTGGAACAACGCTTTGCAGCAGAACATCACGAAACTTCGAACAAATTGATCGCTTAACCGGCATTGTTAGGGTTCCTCTTTGCGGCGAACTTTTGCGTGTCTATTTTGATAGATCGACCGAATCGGGAACGGACGTTAAGATTTCCCCAGATATGAGCGTTTCTCGCTTAAATTCGAGCCAACGCCCGGCCCGAGGCGGTCCTTGATCAGGAGGAATAACTGGCGGTTGGGCCTGTAGGGCCGTTCACCGATCGAATATATTGACGTCCCCAAATACGTCCCCAGGGAAGAAGAGCGGCATCTTTTTCGGGATGCGATGATAGCCGCCCACGAAGGCAAGATACTGGCTACGATGTTCTATTTGCGTGTTTTCACCGAGCAGTTCGCTAGGCGTAACCGGAGAAGCGGGACGGCGCTTCGGTGATGAGCTGATGGCTGAATACGGCAACACGCTCCCTAACGCGCACCGCGACACGATGCCTTCCCTGCGGGAGTGGTATGAGAAGTTGAGCGAGCCGATCCACGCCGCAAAGAAGATTAAAAACGGTTTGAAGAGGCAGGAAAATTGAGAAGCAGTTCGAGATCAGCAAGGTGTTCAAGATTTCCCAGAGACCCAGGGGTTAAGGCGGTGTGTCGCCTCGAATTCTGGCAAAATATCGGGCGTCTCCTGCACACTTGCGTGGTACGCTTGCTGATATGAATTTAACCGGTATCGCGGCATTCGTCGTGCTACTGGTGCTGCTGTCCGGTTTGCGGATCGCGAGGGAATACCAGCGCGCGGTTGTGTTTAGATTGGGACGCTACACTGGGCTGCGCGGACCCGGCCTGTTCTGGCTGATTCCGCTCGGTATCGAAAACGAAACCCGAATCGACCTCCGAGTGGTCACCTCCCCTATAGAGCAGCAGGAAACCATCACACGCGACAGCGTAACCGTGAAGGTGAATGCCGTGCTCTGGTATCGCGTCAGCGACCCGCAGAAAGCCGTTCTAAATGTGGAGAATTTCCGCGTTGCTGTCCAGCAAGTCGCGCTCACGAGCCTCCGGAATGTTATCGGCCAGCACGATCTGGACGAAGTTTTGAAGGCGCGCGACCAGATCAACAGGATATTGAGCAAGAACGTAGTCGAGAACATCACTCCCTGGGGTGTCGCCGTTGAACTACTGGAGATGAAGGACGTGGAGATTCCTCAGGATATGCAGCGTGTTATGGCGATGGAAGCTGAGGCGATGAGGGAGAAACGTGCGCGTATCATCAAAGCGGACGCCGAACTGGAGGCTTCCCAGAAGCTGGCGGAAGCAGCGCAATTAATGGTCGGAAACCCAGCCGCGCTCGAATTGCGACGCATGCAGATGGTAGCCGAGGTGGGCGCGGAGAACAACAGCACTACTGTAATTATGATGCCCGCCGAGTTTGTTCACATGGCAGGGAGTCTCTCACAGTTCTTGCAGGGAAAGAAAAACCCTTCTGAGCCGACCGCATGAGCGCACATCCGATAAGTGACAGTCGCGGGCGACGGGACGCTCATCAACCGTCGTCGCGTCGACCTGGTTGACGAGGGCCTGCCGAAGATTCCGCACCACGGCGAAGGGCAGTCGCGACGACGGTGTCCGTGTGCATCCTCGCCTAGCGCTTCGCACGTGCCCAGGGCTGCCACCAACCATTGCCGAGCGGCTCAAGGACTACCGGGCGCGGAACTTCTCGCCGACTGGGTGACGTACCGCAAGGCGCTAGCCGCCGCTGCCTAGACGCGCGGGTGGGCCGTCCACTTGTACGACGCGAAAAAGGTGTTTGTTTCGGCGAGCGAGGCGCTACGCATCGAGGACCTCGACGACCACTTCCTCCATTTGAGAAAGTCCATCGAGTCGCCCTGGGGCAAAGATCCAAACTCGCGATGGCAACGCGAACGTCGACCGTTGCATTGTTCAATGTATTCGCTTCGCTCCATGTTTTCAGTATCGAAGTTCCGGGCGACAGACATCAGCCGCGAGCCGAAACTCGAATTCAGAATCAAGCTGAATCCGCCGACAACACCGCCATTACCGGTTCGAGTCCGGCGGGATGGCTGGATAAAATCAATTTTTGCCGGGAATTCACGGCTAGCTTCGTTCTCCATTCGGTTCAACGAGTCTTGAGTTTCGCCTGCTGGGAAACGCGAAACTTATCCGCGAGTCTAATGAACGGCACCACAGCCAGAAATTTAGGAGATTACGCATGAATAGCATGAAGGAAGCACTTAGCGAAGCAATGGAGCATCCGGTGGTTGAACGGCCTAGTCAGCATCGCGAGGGACAAGTTGCTAGAAATATAGAACAGCAAACGACTAAGATACCGTCCGACGCATTTCTATGGAGCGCGCTCGGATCCATGGGCGTTTCGCTCACACTGCGGCTTATGGGGAAAGGCAGTGCAGCCAACTTCGTCGGACAATGGGCCCCGACGTTTCTCATTTTGGGCATGTACAACAAGATGGTTAAGCTGCACGGCTCAGATCCAGCCTGAAACGTATGGCGCTTCTCTGAAGCGGATACTATTTGGATTTCTTCTGTTTTTTAGGCGGCTTGCCTTTTTCGCCGCCTTTGTCTTTGTTCTTGCGAGCCATCGATGCTTCCTCTCGTGATACTTTCAACTTGATGGTGAGAGCTCCTTCGCGGGGCTCCCACCATTGTGTTACGGCCAGCTCTGGCTAGACGCGTCGTTGTTGCTCTGTCGACGAGTTGGTCATATTACGAGAAGTGCCTCGCAACAGACCTGCTAAACCAGCGAGTCCGAGAAGCCCCAATGTCGCGTCACTTCCATTCGCTCCTCTACTGCTATCAGCACCTGTATAGGAAGTTCCGGAGCCGGTACCAGTTTGGCTCGATGAGCTACTACCTGAGCCGGAGCCGTTTGAATAACTGCCCGACGAGCTTGTGCCGTTAGGATTGGTCGCTCCGGACGTGCCAGTGCCTGGACTGCCGTTTCCGGACGAACCATTTCCGCTCTGAGCGACTCCAGTTGCCGTAAACAGTCCCGCAGCGTCAGGCGAGGCGATTCACTACTTGAGAAGAGCCACTGGTTGGCTGCGGGTCCGTCTCGGAAAAAGTGTGAGCCCGGTGCCGCCCGAAAACATGATCAGGGCACCGGTGGCCCCGATGACGAGGATTAGCGTTATCAAAGTTGCAGTATGCAGGCCTGAAGACGCCAGGAAATCCGTTGCGTCATTGGGCTGATCGGCGTCATTCAGGCGGAGGCAGGACAAGAGCCAACCTGTCAATTCAACGCCTGCAAAAAGCGACAAGATTTTGAAAGGGAACCACTTCATCGATCCCCATGAAATCAAACCGCAGACAAACCAGAGCAGAAACACTAAGCCGGATCCGGAGGCGATGCGGAGTGACTGCGTTGCACCAGAGGCTTTGGCGAGAACTTGAATGTGCGGGTGAGTGCCGAAGACTACGATTTCAGCCACAACGCCACCGGTTATGAGAGTGGCAAACACATGGCCTAGCTCGTGAACTATCACACACATTACAAGCGTGGCTAGAGCGAGTACGATCTGCACGATCGGCTTCGAATTCAGGTTCAAACGAACAGTGTAACTCAGCGATTAGCGTACCCAATGGAATGCAGACCTGCGCGGGGAATGCAGAAGTTCGCGCCGGGCGGGGCAGGATCGTTCCAGGTGCAGGAAATGCGCCACTCAGCAAGAATGTAGTTCTGGAAAAAAACGTGCTGGCTGTGAAGCAACACGCAGGCTTTGCGCCGCGGTCCTCGGCCCATCTTCGGATTTCTTCGTGCACCGGCGGCAAAAATGACATTGGGATGATCAGACTAGATTTCCCGGGCTACACGGGCGAAGGCAAGTTGACCCCTATTTCATGGGATGAGTGGTTCGAAAAATTCGGCGAACAGGAGCTGGCGCTGGTTTATCAGGAGACCACGGCAGACGGTGAGAAAAGTAATTTCAACAAACTTGTCAGTCGTGAGTCCAAGTCCTGATTGCCGCGGGTGTGACAGGTGATGACGCTTCCGGCGTTTTCATCACCAGCTCACGCAGCCGCAGGGCGTTGTGGGCGGCATAACCCGCTTGGTCGTTATCGAAGTAGATATAAATTGCCTTCAGGCCGGTTCGCCAGTCGTTAATTCTGCATACCCATTTGTGGAGCGCGTCGTCCGTGTAGCTTCCCTGATACTTATTGCCCGGGCCGTGCAGACGCACGTATGTGAAATCCGTGGTTAGCTCGATAGGCGATTGATAGCCGGCAAGGTCGAAGGCACAATAAGCTGCTTTGTACTTCTTTAAGAGGTGAAATACTTCCTGATGATTCCAAGTGGGGTCGCGGAACTCGAATGCATATTTGTGATGACGGGGGAGCGCCTTGAGGAAGTTCTCAAGCCGCTGGGTGTTTACCTCAAAGTGCGGGGGGAGTTGAAACAGGATCGGGCCGAGCTTCGCTCCCAGTAAATCGACTCGGGAAAAGAACTTTTCTAGACCCGCCGCGGGATCCTTCAGCTTCTTCATGTGCGTGAGGAAACGACTGCCTTTCACAGCAAAGCAAAATTGCGGCGGTGTTGAGGATCGCCAGCCCTGAACTGCCTCTTCGGCTGGCAGACGGTAGAAGCTGTTGTTCACCTCCACGGTGTCGAAGTGCTCCTGGTACCAGGCGAGCATCTTGGATGCGGGCCAGCGATCCGGGTACACTTCACCTACCCAATGCTTGTAGTGCCATCCCGAGGTGCCGATGCGGATTGTACAGGATTGTGCTCCGCGATTCATGACGCGCCTCTTTGATAGCACGTGCGCGGCCTCAAAAACACTCGGCATTATCTGCGGTCTCGGCTTGATGTTTTATGTCGCTGACCATTTAGCAACCGGAAGAAACAGGGGGGCTTATGAGCAGTCTCACCATTGAGCAGGCCGCCTGCGGAGCAATCATATGCAATGAGGAAAATCATGAACAAAATAATTCTTTGCGCACTATTTACGTTTGGACTGGCGAGTTTAACCAGCGGACAGGGTACCCCTGCCGGTCAAGCTGGGCAACCGGGTCAATCTGGGCAGTCCGGGCAATCGGGTCAATCTGGGCAATCGGGCCAATCTGGAGCGAGTGGATCGGACCAGAATAGCCAGTCCAGCAAAAACTCGAAGTCACGCAAGAACCGCAAATCCGGGACGAATGGTCAGACGGGCAGTTCCGGCGGAACGCAGAACAATACCAACAATAGGTAACGGCTCAAGTTGGCTTCGGGCCGAGGTTGAACAAACTTTTTGGAAACTTTTATCGAGGCCCGTGGCTCTAACTTGCAACTT
>JALYJH010000197.1 GCA_030775415.1 Acidobacteriota bacterium
TGAAACGCATTCGTGCCTGATTTTGTCACCGCGTTCATCACCGCGCCATTGCCGCCAAACTGGGCGCCATAGGTGCCCGTCAAAACTTGAAATTCGGCGATCGCCTCCACGCCGAGGGATGTGCCGAGGGAAATCGCTCCCGACCCCGTGGTCCAGAAATTCTGGATGTTCTGGTTGTCGAGAATCTGAACCTGTCCTACCGGGCGGGATCCCGAAACCGAGTAGCCGCCCGCATTCCCGCCGCGAAACGCGCCGGCGGAAAATCCGTTGTATTGCTGAACGCCGGGCGCCAGCAACACCAGTTGTTGAAAATTGCGCCCGTTCAGAGGCAGTTCACGCATCTGCGTCTGATCGACCAGGCTCGACACTGAGGAAGTGCTGGTTTCCACCTGCGAGACTTCGCCCGCGACGGTCACAATTTGCCGCGTTTGGCCCACCGGCAATGAGAAATCGATCAAGCCGGTTTGTCCCACGCTGAGAGTAACGCCGGCTCGCACGGCTGTCTGAAAGCCTTCTTTAGTGGCAGTCACTTCATAATTGCCGATGGCCAGGTCCGCGACTCTGTAGCGGCCCGCCGTATCCGACACAGCGTTCTGTATGTTACCGGTCTCCGTGTTCTTGACCTGAACAGCAGCGTCGGCAATCGCTCCGCCGGACGTATCGGTTACGGTACCCAACAGCGTTGCCGTCGGCGCCTGGGCCTGCAAACTCAGGCCTGCCGCGCAAAATAAAAATGCGTAAAATCTCACCCCGTTTTTCGTGAAATTCATACTAGCCTCCCCTGTAGCTATTTCGTATGCTCTGTTACAAACGCGATTCGTGTAAGCCAATGCGGTTGAGCAACTGGATCGGCGAGAGCCGCATGGTCCTGCGGAATGTTCGGATTTCCGCAAAACAACGGTTTCTCGCCCGTTTGTTGTAAAAGAAACGCAACAGCGTGAGCCCAGGCCTCCTGACTCATTTGAAAACTGGCCACGCGCTCCCCTGCGACAGGTGAATCCACCGCCACTTTGATGCGCCGATTTGTATGAGCCCAGCCGTCATCGAACTCCAGAGCCGCGCTTCTCCCGTTGGCGGCCGGGAGTCCAACCGCGTAATGAAGGCTCGCGCTGGTTCGCCTGGCAATCTCGTCGCCGCCCAAGCGATCCAATGCCGCCGCTACCGCACTTGCATCCGCAAAATCGTTGGTGTCGCCTCCATTCGGACCGAGACCCGACAAAACGTCAGGCACGATTGCAAGGAACCCATCCGCGGCAACTTGATCGGCTACGGCGCGGATCCAGTCGCTCGCGCCTTGCTTGCCGGCAGTGACAACTAGAGTCGTGGCCTTGTCCGACCGTTCCGGAAAGACAATGAAGGCCCTGATTCTTGCGGAACCGGAAGATACGCTCACCCATTCTCGATGGCGCTGGGTGGAGTTAAGAAGCGCCTTCGCCGCCGCTTCCGTAGGCAGGGCCGAGCGCACCAGGGGAATAATCCGCGACTCGCGTCTTTCTAAAAGTTTCACGGATTGCTCGGTCTTCGCCACGAAAATCACGACGGCAATCGCGATTGCGATCAGAACAGATGCCCTTGGAGCAACACGTTTCCAGGCCATGATGAGTTCCGGTCAAGTAGATCACCGAAAGAATGACATTTCAAGTAAAGAAAGGGAGTTTCCAGTGAGTGTTAACGAGAACACTGGCTATAAAGGCGCTATATATACGGCTAGTTAGGCCAGGGGGAGTGATTCGGGGCTATCGTCGAGCCGAGCGCGGCCGTGCGGGTGGGAAGATTAGCTTTCTGCAGGAGTTGCGCAAAACGAGGGTCGGAACGGAGCACGTCGTAACTGGGATCAGTGGTCAGCCGTAAATTCACGTCGCGGGCTCGCACCGCCTTGGCAAGCCACTCCAGCGCCGATTCTCTGTCGCCCAAAGCCAGGTAGACATCCGCTATGGGTTTCGGCGGGAAGGAGCCGTGCCGCGACTGCTCCAAAAACTCTTGCAGGATTTTTTGAGCTTCCGCCGTCTTCCCGGAGCTGGCGTATATCCGGGCAAGGTCCGCCGCGGACGAAGGCTGCTTTCCCATCAACTGCTGCGCCAACTGAAGTTCCGTCAGCGCCTCCTGGTATTGATGCTTCTGAATGTACACTTTCCCTAAGCCGAGGTGGGCGTAGCCAAACTGCGGGTCGAGCGCCAGGACTTTACGAAACTGCGCGATGGCCTCATCGTACTGGCGCATTCGATACAGCGAACGTGCGATGCCCTCCAGCATATAAGGAGATACCGGATCCAGCCGCTGCGATATTTTGTCTTCCGCCAAGGCGTCGTCCATGCGGCCAACCGCCGACAGGAAGGTTGAATACAGGCGATGGGCCACGGCATCCCCAGGATTGAGCCGAAGCCCCTTCTTGAATTCGGCTTCGGCCCCCTCCCAATCGTATTTGAGAAAGGCGACATAGGCCAAATCTATATGCGGTTCGGCCAAGCTGCTATCGAGCGCCGACGCTTTCAAAGCAAGTTCCCTGATCTTGGGAACAACGTCGCGAGCCCGCGTGGTACCGAAGGAGGGAATGTTCATGTAGCAGCGAGCCAAGCCCGTGTAAGAAGGCGCGTAATCCGGTTCCTCGGCAATCGCATGCTCAAAGTAGGCAATGGCTGTCTTCACGGAATCCGTGGTTTGCTTGTTCCAAAAATAGACGCCGCGCAAATAATCCTGGTACGCTTCTGCCCGCAGGGGAACTGCTTTACGAGGTGAAAATTTAAGGTCCGGGGCGCCGTCGGCGGTGGCGAACTCTTCGCGCAGCGCGGCGACAATCTCCTGCGCGATGTCACGCTGGACAAACAACGCGTTCTCAAAACTTCCCTCGTAGCTGTTCGACCATAGGCGGTAGCCGTTAGAGGTGTCATCCAGTTGAGCCGTGATGCGTATCCGGTTCCCATCCGTCCGCACGCTGCCTTCCAGCACGGTCCGCACATTCAACGCTTTTCCAATCTGCCGGATATCGAGCGTCTTGCTGCGAAACTGGAAGGAAGACGTCCGCGCCACTACTTGCAAGCCTTGTACTCTTCCCATGGAATCGATCAGATCCTCGGTTAAGCCATCGGCAAAGGACGCGTCCTGAATGTTCCCGAGATTCTGAAAAGGCAGTACGGCGATCGAAGGCGCTACCGGAAACGACGTCTGGCTCGCTCGCGACAGCCGCCCACCGTCGATGTAAATAGCTACGCCCGTTAGCATTAAAAGCGCACAAAGGAGTCCCAGGGCGGGCCAGCGCCGGGCGAAGAAGTTCGCGGTCGCGGGCGCCGCCGGGCCTGGCGCAGCGTGGGAGAACTCGCGCGCAGCGGGCAAACTTACTGCCGTGGAAATCGACCGGGCGATGTCTGGGCCGGAGCCCTCGTCGTGGGTCGAAGGGGGCAGCGCCTCTGGCAGCGCCATGCTTACGTCTGCGTGGCGAAAATTCGGCACGTACCCGCGGCTCGGTAATGCGATCCGCAGGGGGTTGAGTTTTCCCTCGGTCTCGTAGTATTTGGTGAGGCGGGCCCGAAGTTTCCGGGCTTCGACGCGCACGATCGTATCCAGGCGCGGATCGAATTGCGAGCCCCGCTGGAACACTTGTACGCCTAGCGTGGACTCCTTCAGTTCCTGTGCGCAACCGGCTAATGTCCGCTCGACGACGAACCAAAGAAATCGTTTTTGACCCTTGGCGGAGTGGAATGTCTGGCTCGCGAGGAGCCGCTCTAGCTCCCGGCGAACCAAGTCGGCGGAAACCGGCGCATCCGCAACGGAGGCCAGCGGTCCTGACGCATGCGCATCCGGACTGTCCGTGGATTCCTTCATGCGATTCGCCCCTAGTCCCATTATCCCCCGGGCACCCTTCCAGTCATGCGAAAGCTTATCAGAGTCCGCGATGGCCTTCAAGCGGCATCGGAGACTCCTGTCGTTAGCACGTGAGTTGTCCGGTGGAATTAGTTTGCTAGTTGTCCGGTCCAGGTCGGGAGGGCGAAAGTGGCGAGGTGGAACCGAGCCAGATGATGCCCGCCCGAGAAACGGAGCGGATGATGAAACTACAAGACGTGATTTTGAAAGCAATGGCCAGGAAGCTGACGTGGATCCAGGCAGCCGAGATCGCCGGGATGAGCGTGCGCAATATGCAGCGCAAACGGCAGTCCTACCAGGACTACGGCTACGACGGGCTGTTCGATCAACGCCGGGGCAAGCGCAGCATTCATCGCGTGCCGATGGCGACCGCCGAGCGCGTGCTGGCGCTGTACCGCGACAAGTACCCGGACTTCAACGTGCGGCATTTCCACGAGAAGCTGAAGGAAACCGAAGGCATCCAACTGAGCTACAGCTGGGTGAAGCAGGCGCTGCAAGGCGCGGGGCTGGTGGCGCGGCGCAGGAAGCGCGGGCCGCATCGCAGGCGCAGGCCGCGACGGCCGATGCCCGGCATGCTGCTGCACATCGACGGCAGCAAACACCGCTGGTTCCAGGACGACCGCTACTACGATCTGCTGGTGATCCTGGACGACGCCACCAGCCGGATCTACTATGCGCAGTTGGTGGCAGAGGAATCGACGCGCACGGTGATGGCGGCGCTGCGCGAGGTGATCGAGCGCGAAGGCCTGTTCTGCACCCTGTACAGCGATCGCGCCAGTCACTTCTTCGTCACACCCAAGGCCGGCGAACCGGTCGATAAGTCGCGCCTGACACAAGTGGGCCGGGCGCTGAAGGAACTGGGGGTGCAGATGATTCCGGCCTATTCGCCGCAAGCGCGCGGGCGCAGCGAACGCAGCTTCGGTACCTGGCAGAGCCGCCTGCCGCAGGAGTTGCGACTGGCCGGCATCACCGGACTGGATGAGGCTAACCGCTTCCTGCGCGAACGCTACATTGCAGAGTTCAATCTGAAGTTCGCCGTGAAAGCCTCCCTGCGCGGCACCACGTTCCGCCGCTGCGGGCGCAGCGACCTGGATTGGATCTTCTCGATCCAGACTGAACGGGTAGTGGAAAAAGACAACACCGTGGCGATCCGCGATCAATGGTGGCAACTCGACAAATCCCGCTGGCGGCATACCTTGGCGGGCCAGACCGTGACCATTCATCAGCACCTGGATGGCACGGTCTCGATTCGTTATGGCCCGCATGTAGTGGGCCGTGGAAAAGACGGAGCCCTGGAAAACCAAAAAACGGTTTTCCACCGCTCCTTGGAAATCGCCTCCGGCGATTCCCACTTTCCCACCGCCCCGACCACTAATCCTCTCTCTCCCAAACCAAAGGCGAAGAGGGTAGCATGAAACCAAACCGGACAACTAACGTGTCAATAAAACCGGACAACTACAAAAGCTAACGACAGGCCCTTTGGGCCAAGCTCATGCGCAGATCGGTTTGAACTTTTGGACGCGCCGGCCGCAATTTTCAGCCAGTAGACGTTGCCCTGGGAGCCGGTAGCGGTTGGGGCCAGCTAAGGTCGACCCCATACTTGGGAGCTCCGCTCTCGCCGCGCAATGTCGGCAAGCAGAGAGACGCAGCCGGGATTGTCAATGCCGCGCAGGTGGTTGCTCTGATCGGAAATCTTTTCATAGCGATGTTCCTTAAAACCGGCAGGTCCATTAAAGAGCAGACAGAGCTGGAGCGCGACGGGCGGACGAAAGGAAATTTGCCGAATCGTAATAGATCTGCAACACGCCATTGCTACGCTGATCAGCCAAGGATACATTTTCAAAAATCGCAAGGAGAAACGGCATAATGACATTACTAACTCGCAGGCTGGTCCAAAACTTTGCAGCGATTTCGCTGATCGCTCTCGTGGGTGGCATGGCGGTAGCAGCGGATGACGACAAAGGCAAGAAGAATAAGAAGTTTTTCCAGCCTGAAAACCTGGTGGTGAGCCGCAGCGTCTACGACAACCAAGCCACTAACGTAGCGGTGGGCACCGTACTTCCGCCGAAC
>JALYJH010000198.1 GCA_030775415.1 Acidobacteriota bacterium
ACAACCACGTCAATGCGCCTTCCCCAGCTTTTGCAGGCTCCCTCTCGACACGCAAGGTGACCGAGCCTTGCGGCGTGAATTTCAAAGCGTTTCCAATCAAGTTGACCAGAATTTGCCGCAAGCGATTGGGATCGCCAACCAGGCTCCGAGGGACATCCGGGAGAATTTCCAGGCTCAGCCGCAAACCCTGGTCGCTGGCCCGCGCCGCCATCATTTCAATCACTCTCTCAAGAAGCCCGGGCAAATCAAAGGCAATCGACTCCAAATCCACGTGTCCGGACTCCACCTTAGAGAGGTCCAAAACATCGTTTATCAGTTCCAGAAGATTCGCACCCGCCTTTTGAAACACCCGAACGTAGTCCCGCTGCTCCGCCCGTAAGGGACTTTCAGAGAGCAGGTCAGCCATACCCAGAATGGCGTTCATAGGAGTGCGCATCTCGTGGCTCATAGTAGTCAGGAATTCGCTCTTGGCGCGGTTCGCGGATTCCGCCGATGCCTTGGCGCGCTGTAAATCCGCCTCCGCCCGCTGACGTATGATCACCTGCCCCAGCTGCCTGCCGATGTGCTCCAGGATGTTCAATAGCTCTTCATCTGGCGGCACCGTGTACAGCGAAAAGAACTCCAGAATTCCAATGATTTCTTCGTCTACCACGATAGGGAAACCGAAGCCCGAGTGTAGACCCGCGTCAAGTGCCGTGCGAGTGCTGTCAGATAGGGGCGTCTCGTCAGCTAAATCGAGAATCCACTGCGGTTTGCCGGAGGCCAAGATGGCAGCGGGCACCCTCCCTGTGACGCCGGCCTTGTCCGTGGCCTCCCGGAAGGCTGAAAACCGCGCCTCATCTTGCAGGATCCACAGGGGCGCGGAAATCTTCTGCCCGGGCGCAATGTTCGGCCCCAGATAGGCATGGCAAACGGGCCACCCCGTATAGGTGCAGATGAGGCCGAGGCAGGTCTTGGCCGTGTGTTCTATGCTCGAAGACCGGTTCGCGGCCATGGTCACTGATTGCAACAATTGAACCAGCAGGATTTCTTTGCGGCGCGCTTCCTCCGCGAGCAGGCGCTCGCTGATGTCCCGCACGAAAGCGTTGTAGATAACGGGGCCGCCGCACCGCACCATCCACACCGTCGCTTCCACCGGGAACTCATGGCCGTCACAGTGTATGGCAACTAAGTTGATAGGGCGGTTTAACTGTGATCCTTCCGTGGTCGTCAGAAATTGTTCCACGCCATTCGCGTGGGCGGCACGGTAAGCCGGTGCTACCACCGTATTGCACAAAGTCCGGCCGATCGCTTCCGCCGCGGTCCAACCGAAAGTCAGCTCGGCTTGCGGATTCCACGCCGTAATGGTGCCCTCGGCGTCCATACCGATAAACGCCTCGTACGCGGTCTCTAGGATCATGCGGTTGCGCTCGCTTTGTTCCCGCAACAATTGCTCGCTGTTTTTAAGAGCCGTTATATCCCGGGAAATACCCGCGATCCCGGAAATTTGTCCTCCTCGGTCGAACATCGGGACTTTCGTCGTCGACATCCAACACACACCGTCCTGGGGTTTTTTAAAGCGTTCGATTTGGTCCACTTGGGGAAGGCCGCTGCGCAGGATTTCTTCCTCCTCGCCGCGCCAGCGCAGGGCATCGGCAGGCTCGAAATAGTCCGCATCGCTTTTCCCCACGCATTCGGCCGCGTCCTGGACTTCAAAGGATTGCGCCTGGGCACGATTCACCCGCGTGAAGCGCGAATCGCGATCCTTAAAAAATATCAGGTCGGGACTGTTCTCCATCAAAGCCCGCAGCAACCCGCGCCCCTGCTCCACCTCCCGCACCAATTTGAAATAAGCCACGGCAGCGTCCACTTGGGCTTTGAGCTTTTGCGGATCCCACGGCTTGGCTATGTAAGAAAAAATCTGTCCATTATTTAGCGCTTCCGTAAGGGCTGTGATGTCCGCATAACTCGACATCATGATGCGGGTGGCGCTCGACAGCTCTCGCGCCCGTTCTAGAAAATCAGGACCGTTTATCCCGGGCATGAGCTCATCGCAAAGGATCACCGCGGTATCGTGCCCCTGCACCTGGCGCAACGCCGTTTCGGCGTCGCTGGTGGTGAATACCTCGTAATCATTCTCGAAGAGACGCTCGAGAGACGCGAGGATGTGCATTTCGTCGTCGAGTATTAATAACTTCTCCATCATTTTCTTTTCTGCGATTCGCGATCGCAGGCGATATTGACGATGAACCGCCTTCCGCCCTCCTCGCCATGCACATCGATCGAACCGCCATGGACCTGCAAAGCGGATTGGCTTAACTGCTGCATCCGCGGAAAAATTCTCCAGTGCTGGGCCGCCATCGCTTATACAGATCGGCCATGCTTGCTAAATGTGCTAAGTCAATCGGCACGTACCCGCCACCTTCACCCGTACCGCAGAGGTCTAGTGTGAATGACGTAGCTTACGCAGCAACGTGAGGCGCTTCCACGTTTTACACTACATGATTTACACTAAATGACATGCGCAAAACCAAGTTCCTGCTTTCGCTCCTCTCTTGCCTCATCGCAGTGTTTCTCGCTGCGCCCATCCACGCTCAAACCAAGACGGACACCACCAAGAAGGCAGCCAAATCAGCGCCCGCGCCTGCCGCCGCCAAATCGGGCGCCCTCCTCGATCTAAACAGCGCATCCATCGCCGATCTAAAGGCGTTGCCCGGCATCGGCGACGTGTATTCGAAGAAGATCGTCGATGGCCGTCCCTATGCACGCAAGGACCAACTGATCACGAAGAACATCATTCCCCAGGCCACCTACGACAAGATCAAAGACCTGGTGATCGCCAAGCAGCCTACCGCCAAAAAGTGACCGCAGCTCCGTTACTTTGCTACCGTCAAGGGAATGCTGAAGTCCACCATCTTCCGCGAATACGACATTCGCGGCATAGCAGAAACTGAGCTCTTGAGTGCCGAGGTAGCCGACCTCGGCCGCGGGTTAGGCACCTATCTCCTGCGCCACAGCGGCCCGCGCATCAGCCTTGGTCGCGATTGCCGGCTCAGCTCCCCACGCCTGCACGATGCCTTGCTCCAAGGATTACTATCTACCGGCTGTGAGGTTACTGATATCGGCGTGGTCCCCACGCCGCTCCTGTATTTCTCCGCGGTGCACCTGGAAACCGACGGCGCCATCATGATTACCGGCAGCCATAACCCCAGTGAGTTTAATGGATTCAAAACCGTATGCGGCCCCAGTTCGTTGCATGGGGAGGCCATTCAAGATGTTCGCCGTCTTTTAGAAGCTCGCAATTTCGCCACCGGTCACGGCACACAGCATTCGATGGACGTCATCCCCGCTTACCTCGACGAACTCTCACCGCAATTCAATTTCACTCGCCGCATTAAAGTAGTGCTGGATGCCGGCAACGGTACCGCCGGCCCCGTGATCCACCGGCTTTTGCAGCGCCTGAATGTAGAAGTTGTCGAGCTGTTTTTCGAGATGGATGGGCGCTTCCCCAATCACCATCCCGATCCCACGGTTCCTGCAAATCTCCAAGACTTGCGCCAAGCGGTGCACGCCCACAAAGCCGATCTGGGTATTGCCTTTGACGGCGATTCCGACCGTATCGGCGCAGTGGATGAAAACGGCGAAGTGATCTACGGCGATTTGCTGCTGTTGATTTACGGGCGTGAGATCCTGACGCGCAAACCGGGTGCCACGATCATCGGCGAGGTGAAATGCTCCCAGCTTCTCTACGATGAACTCAAGCGCCTGGGCGGCAATCCGATCATGTACAAGACCGGGCATTCGCTGATCAAAGCCAAGATGAAGCAGGAGCACGCGGAACTGGCTGGCGAGATGTCCGGCCACATGTTTTTCGCTGACCGCTACTTGGGTTACGACGACGCACTCTACGCCGCCTGCCGTCTGATCGAGATCGTCGCGAAATCCGGCCAGCCCTTATCCGCCCAGCTAGCTGGATTGCCTAAGCTGATGTCCACTCCTGAAATCCGCGTCGATTGCCCCGATGAAACCAAATTCGCCGTGGTCGCACGAGTAGCCGAGCAGTTTCGCGCGACCCACAACCTCGTTGATGTAGACGGCGTCCGGGTATTGTTTGCGGAAGGGTGGGGCTTGCTGCGAGCCTCTAACACCCAACCTGTATTGGTAATGCGCTTTGAAGCCGCGAGCACTGCGCTGCTCGCAGGCTATCAGGCCGAAGTGGAAGCCGCGCTGGCCCAAGCCAAACAGGCTATCGCGTAGCGCGGCGGAACGCTAAAACAGCATTCAATCCGCCGAACGCGAAGGAATTAGAGAGCGCCCATTCGACGGTCGCCTCTCGCGCTACATTCGAGATCACGTCTAACGCGCAATCCGGATCAATCTCGGTAAAGTTCGCGGTTGGCGGGAGCGTACTCGCATCCAGACCCATCAGCGTAGCTGCCGCCTCCAGGGCCCCTGCGGCTCCTAGCGCGTGCCCGTGCATGGATTTCGTGGAACTCACCGCTATCTTATTCGTATGCGCTCCAAAGACCTGGCGAATGGCTTGCGCTTCAGTGACATCGTTCGCCAGTGTGCCGGTCCCGTGAGCGTTGATATATGCAATCGCCTCGGGCCCAATCCCCGCGTCCAGCAGCGCCCCCCGCATCGCTCGCGCCGCTCCCTCCGCCAGGGGCTGAGTCAAATGGTGAGCGTCGGAAGACATGCCAAAGCCCACAATCTCGCCCCAGATCTTCGCCCCACGCGCCAACGCCGGCTCCATAGGTTCCAGAACCAGCATAGCCGCGCCTTCGCCCAGGATCAGCCCTTTACGATCGCGCGAAAAGGGACGGCAAGTATCCGGCGCTACAATACGCATGGCCTCCCAAGCCTTCAAAAACCCCATTGAAAAGGGCGCTTCCGATCCACCCGCGATCGCCGCGTCCGCCACTCCATTGCGTACCATCCAGAACGCTTGTCCGATGGCATGCGTAGCCGAAGCGCACGCCGTCGACACCGTATAGCACGGCCCGCCGATTCCGTATTCCCGCGCGATGCAACTGGTCCCCGCGTTAGCCATGGTACGCGGAATCGTCAAGGGGTGAATCCGCGAAGCACCCTGGGCATAAAGACTATAGAACTCCTGATCTTCGCTCGTCTGCCCGCCCGTTGACGTACCCGTAACCACCGCCATTCGCGCGCCGACTTCCGGAGTGAGCGCGAATTCCGAAGCGGCCACTGCTTCCCGCGCGGCGACGAGCGCGAACTGCGCGAACCGATCTAGTAGATCCGCTTCCTTGGCGCCCATGTGATTGGAGGCCCGATAGCCCGCCACCTCCGCCGCATTCGAAAACCGCAGCGATCCTTCCGGCACCAGCGTCATTGGCCGGATTGCGCTTTGCCCAGCCCGCAGCGCTTCCCAAAATTCCGCCCGCGTATTTCCGGGAGCCGCAATGACGCCGATGCCTGTCACTGCGACGCGGCGCGTCATCCTTGAGGAGCAGCTTCCTTCGCGGCGACCAGTTTTTGAATTCCCTCCACCATCTCGCGCACCGATTTAATGGCAGCAGCCTGCTCATCGGGAATCGCGATATTGAACGCGCTCTCGACGGCAAACAGGATGTTCATGCCATCCAGCGAATCGATTTTCAACTCCGCGAAAGTCTTGTCGATGGTAATCGATTCTGGCGGCAGATGTTGGGTTTTCGCCATCACTTCTATCACGCTCGCAGTCAGCTGATCGGACATAAAATCTGGCTGATGGTTTCAAACCGCAGCCCGCGCTCCTTCAAGACAGGAATGATGCCGTCCACTGCTTCGAGCGTCGCGCCGATGTCGGGTGACGGATTGGTTCTGCGTCCGTCGTGCAGGCAGAAAATATCGCCTGGGCGCGCGCGCCTAAGCAACAATTGCGTGACGCGGGAAGCCGGCCACTTCCAGTCATTGCCGATCGTGCCCCACATCA
>JALYJH010000199.1 GCA_030775415.1 Acidobacteriota bacterium
GCGCGTGCCGTCAGGTGAAAACTTGGGATCGCGTTCCGTCGCCGGTGTCTTGACCAGCTGCCTCCACTTGCCGTCGATGGAAATCAGGAACAGATCCCCGCCGCTGGCATACAACACTTCCCCGCCGTGCGGAGCCCATTGCAGTGTAGCCTCCTCCACGCGCCGGTTTTCCCACCCGTAGGGTTCCACCGGCGCAGGCACCGCCATTGCATCCAGCGTGGAAAGATCCAGCACCTCTCGCGACCGCACCGCCGCAACATCGTAGAGCCGCAAGCGGCGGCCCTGGCGGTAAACGAACGTCTTGCCGTCAGGAGCCCACACTGGTTCCCCCGGCACATCGCGCGCCGCCATGCTCCGGAAATCCTGCAACGCCTCCAGCGTAACCGGCTTCCTCTGGCCCAATGCCGCGCACGCGAATAAACCAAAAATCGCGATCTTCCGCATCGTATACTTGCAATTCTACTCAAAAGCAGGAAACTCACCTTCTGGCGTGCCGGCAAAGTTCGCGACCTGTTAAAATAGGAACTTGACTCCCGCGGAAATCAAAGCCAGCCGTCCCCGTGTGTGCGCGGTAAGTTACCTAAATACGGTGCCGCTGGTGTGGGGTCTTTTGAAAGATCCAGCGCAAACCCAGACTTTTGATCTCCGCTTCGCGGTCCCATCCATATGCGCCGACCAACTAGCCTCCGGCGAGGCCGACATCGGCATCGTGCCCGTAATCGAAATGGCACGCCAGCAGCTTTCGTATTTTCCAGAAACTGGGATCGCCTCCTACGGCGCCGTGCGCAGCATCCTGCTCATCTCGAAAGTTCCCTACCGCCAGATCAAAAAACTCGCCATCGACTCCGGCTCCCGCACCTCCGTGATGTTGTCCCGCATCATCCTCGCCGAAAAGTACAGCGTCGAGCCGCGGTTAGTCTCGCTCGCGCCTGATCTGCCCACGATGCTCGGCCAGGCCGACGCCGCTCTCTTAATCGGCGATGCCGCCCTCCGCGTAGATCCCGCGCATCTCCCCTTTGAAACCCTCGACCTTGGCGAAGAGTGGACCACGTTGACTGGCCTTCCCATGGTCTTCGCCGTGTGGGCCGGCCGCAAAGATGCCATCGTCGAACCTTATGGCGCCGCTCTGGCCGCATCGTGCGCTTACGGCCTCGAACACATGGACGACATCGTTTGCGAAGAGGCCGCCAGCCGCGGATTCCCTCAGCCGCTAGTCCGCGAATACCTGACGCGCAATATTCGCTTTGAACTCGCCGAACCGCATCGAACCGCGATCCAGACTTATTTGAAACACGCCGCCGCGCTTGAGCGCACGGTGGTCCCGGGAGGCGTTTCCGCATGATGACCCGCGCAGAAGCCATCGATTTGTTCCGCAGCGACGACCTGGTCGGCCTGGGCATGGCAGCCGACCAGGTCCGCCGCAAGCTGCACCCCGAAGGCGTCGTCAGCTATATCATCGATCGCAATATCAATTACACCAACGTCTGCACCGAATACTGCAGCTTCTGTGCCTTCTACCGCCCGCTCGGCCACGAGGAAAGCTATGTGCACCCCCAGGAAGCCATCTTCGAAAAAATTCGGGAGACGATCGAGCTCGGCGGCACCGGCATCCTCATGCAAGGTGGGCTCCACCCCGACCTCAAAATCGAGTGGTACGAGGACCTCCTGCGCGGCATCAAGCAGCGCTTTGACATTTGGAACCACTGCTTTTCCGCCCCTGAGATTGTCAACATCGCAGAAGTGAGCGGTCTTACCTTGCGGGACACGCTCTCGCGCCTGCGCGATGCTGGTCTCGATTCCGTTCCCGGCGGCGGCGCGGAAATTCTCGATGATGACGTCCGCCACCGCATTAGCCGCCTGAAATGCTCGACCCAGGAATGGGTCGACGTCCACCGGACATGCCACGACCTGGGCATCCGCACGACGGCGACGATGATGTTCGGCACCGGCGAGACAATAGAGCAGCGCATGAATCACTTCGACTTGGTCCGCCAGATTCAGGAAGACACCGGCGGCTTCACCGCCTTCATCCCCTGGGCCTACCAGCGTGAGAACACCTCGTTAGGGCACTTCGTCAAGGAAGACGCAACGGCGGTCGAGTACCTGAAAATGTTAGCCCTGTCGCGCCTTTATCTCGAAAACATCCTCAATGTTCAATCCTCCTGGGTCACCCCCGGCTTGAAAACTTGCCAGATTGGACTCCGCTTCGGCGGCAACGATGTCGGCAGCATTATGATCGAAGAGAACGTCGTAAGCGCCGCCGGCGCTCACCATCGCGCTTCCGAAGAAGAGCTGCGCCGCCTGATCCGCGATGCCGGCTTCATCCCCAAGCAGCGCGACACCCTATATCGCACCTATTATCTGAATTAGCAGCGTCTTAATCTAACCGAAATAGCGTCGGCTATGAAACCAACGCCCTCCCTAAGGACGTCTAAACCGATTATGCGCTTCGCGAGTCTTTTCTTTGTGGCTATGTGTGCCTTCGCAGCCCCCTCCATGCAGGTGCTGCCCCAACCGCCCGTACGCTTCGAACAGCGTCTCGGCCACGAGGGCGCTCCCCAATGGTCAGTGCGCGGCCTGGGTTATTCGCTGGCTTTCGCCGCGGACGCAACCCTGTTCCAACTGGGCGATAAGACCCTGTCGATGCGCCTCCTCGATTCCGATCCACACGCCACTTTCGAAGCCCTGGCGCCGTATTCCGTGCCCACTGAATATTTCACCCCTGCCTATCGCGGCTCCGTCCAGGCTTATAGCCGTCTCCGCCGGCGTCAAGTCTATCCTGGCGTCGATGTGGTTTTCTATGGCAGCGGACACAACCTCGAATACGATTTCGAAATCGCACCCCGCGCGGATCCCTCGCGCATTCGCCTGCGCTTTGGTGGCGCCGACCATCTCCGCGTAACACTGAACGGCGATCTCGAAATCGAACTCGCCGGACAAACCATTACGCAGCGCCTCCCCGTGGTGTATCAGACCACCCCCGCCGGCGCCCGTCAGGCCGTCCATGCCGAGTACCGCCTCGAAGCTGGTCGCGACGTTAGCCTTCAACTCGATCGCTACAACCGCGCCGCCCCGCTCGTGATCGATCCCGTGATTGCCTTCGCCGCCTACATAGCCGCCTCGAAAAGCGATGCCGGCATCTCCATCGTCCACGATGCCCAAGGCTTCGTCTACGTGGCCGGCAACACGGCTTCCAGGGATTTCAATGTCACCGGCAACGCCTTCTCGCAGACCAACTCCGCCACGCAAAATATCTTTGTCATGAAGTTAAATCCTAAAGCTCCCCCCGAGTCGGTCGTCGTGTACTCCTCCTACTACGGAGGCACTGCCGTCGACAGCGTCAAAGGCCTCGCTTTCGACGCTTCTAAGGGGTTGATCTGCGTCACCGGCACCACGACATCGACGGACCTGTCCACCACCGCTACCGCACTGCAGACATCTAACACCGGGGCCACTGACGGATTTGTAGCCGCTTTCAATACCCAAGCGTCCGGCACCGCTAGTCTGTTCTACGGCTCTTACCTGGGTGGCTCGCTCGACGACCAGCCCGCCGGCATCGCCGCTTTAAACGGCAAGATCTACGTGACTGGCTCCACAACGTCTGACAACTTTCCGGTAGCCAATGACATTTTTTCGGGCCGCGCCGGTGGCCGTGACATCTTTGTCAGCGAGATCGATCCTGCGCAAAGCGGCTCTGCGTCGCTCATCTTCAGTACATACTTCGGAGGCACCGGCACAGACTACGGCCGCGCCATCGCCGTCGATGCCTCGGGGCAGGTATATGTTGCGGGCTTCACCTACTCGGCGGATATTCCAGTCACTGCGAACGCCTATCAAACCGCGGCGCGAGGGGGCGGCGATGCATTCCTATTGCAGTTGAATACGTCTTTGCCCCTTATCGTGTACTCTTCCTATCTGGGTGGCTCCAAAGCCGACGATGCTCGCAGCGTACAAGTTGATCCTTCCGGCAAAGTCGCGCTCGCTGGCTACACTTTATCCTCGAATTTTCCCATCACCCAGAACGCGGAACAGCCCTTCATCGGCGGTAAGTCCGCCACGAACGCCTTTTTAACTCTTTTGGATTTAACCAAGCCCCCTGCACAAGCTTTGGTTTACTCCACTTATTTCGGCGGAACAGTGGGGGAAGTGGCCCATGTTATGGCCACCGATTCCAAAGGGAAATACGTATTGGGAGGTTACTCTTACTCGTCCGATATGCCGGTCACTCAGAATAGTTTGAATGCAACCCCTGCGGCCGGCGGCTTAAACGGTTTTGTAGCCGTAATCGACACCACCGCCCCGGCAACGAATGCCTTAGTGTATGCCAGCTATATTACGGGACCCGGTTGGCAGATCGTGAATGGAGTCGATATCGACGCATCCGGCACGATTTACGTTACCGGCTATGCCACCAGTGACATCTTTCCGGTCGCTCAGGGCCAGCAGGCTCACACATCCGCGGCCGGGAACGCCGATGTGTATATTTTGATCTTTACCCCTTAATCCCCGGGCCTTCCGAAGGCGAACGCCGCTCAACCCGCCACGTCCGCTTTCAGACTGAACCAACCACGCAGCTAGGCAGCCGCGGATTCTCTCACTTTATTTTTACTGCCCGGCGGACGTCCCCGCCGCTTGATGGCCGCCATCCAGGCCGGCGGACGGCCGCGGCGCTTGCTGCGCCCGCGCGCCAACCGTTCCAAGGTCACAATCGCTTCTTCAATTTGCTCGCGTTCCTGGCGTAAATCAGCCAGCATTTTCATGACATCCATTGATTCTCTCCTATTGAGTCAGGAGCCAACGCTACATCTTCGTTCTGAAATCAGAACAGAGCGCCCAGATCGCTCCCTAACTTCCTTCATGAGTCTAGCGCGTATTTTAGGGCAATTCAAGAAATTTGTTCCGTTTACGGAACAATCAGCCCTTTCTCGGCCTTTTTTCAGAAGCAGGATCCACGCGCTGCCCGTACCTGTTTAAACGCTCTTTCCCGGCCTACTACGGCGCCCGTTCCAGTAATAATAAAAGGGTAATCCTATCACAATCAGCCCTAATCCCATTCCCGATTCCCGTGGCGACTGGCGTAGTGTCGCATACAACAAGGCCACCGCAACCAGTACAAATACCATGGGTACTAGCGGATAACCCCAGACTCGATAGGGCCGGACCATCTCCGGCCTGGTTCGCCGCAGCACCAGAACGCCCGCCGTGCTCATGCCGTACAGAATCCATTCCGTGAAAATCACCATGCTGATTAAATCTTCAAAACGCCCGCTGGCGAGCAGCAATAGTGACCATCCGCCCTGCAATGCGAGACTCGCCGCCGGCGTCTCAAAACGCGAAATTCCCCCCACCCAGCCAAAAAAATATTTATCGCGCGCCATCGCAAACGGCACGCGCGAGCCGGAAAGAATAACCCCGTTCAATCCCGCCAAAATCGAAACAATCGCAGCAATGCTCACAATTCCGGCGCCCGTGGAGCCCGCCACCCGCCGCATCATATCGGCCGCTACCCGCTGGCTCGCGCCCACTTCCGGAGCGCTCAAAACATAAAGATAAGCAGCATTGATCAGCACATAGATCGCGATCACCGCGGCTGTTCCCCAAATCAGCGCGCGCGGCAAATTCTTTTCCGGATTTCGAATGTCTGACCCAATCATGCTTGCATTCGTCCACCCGTCATAGGCCCACAGCGCTGCCACCAGGGCCACGAAAAACCCCGCAATTCCCCCGCTGTGCGCCGGCAAATAGGACTCAAAATTCGCCACCCGCCCATGGCCCAAAGTCAGGCCGCCCAGCACGATCCCGGCAATTAACGCCACTTTCAGCCCGGACCCCAACACCTGCAACCCGCCGCCCAGCTGCGTCCCCAGAATGTTTACCAGGGTGAACAGAACAATCAGCCCTGCTCCCAGGATT
>JALYJH010000200.1 GCA_030775415.1 Acidobacteriota bacterium
GCTGGCCTGCTCGGCGTACATGTGAGCGAGGGTGTAGTGGTAGTAGGCGGAAGCTTTATCGATCTTGGGAGCGGCGACTCCGGCGGGGGCTTGCGCCCACAAAGTAGCACTTGCTATCACACACCCGATCGCTGACACCAGCAGAGCTTTGCGCATGAAACCACCTTCGCGGACGTGGATTTTTCTTCCCGCCATTTATAGTATACCTATGAAGCCGCTAGTGGCCGTTGTAGGACCGACGGGGTCTGGGAAAAGCGCGCTGGCGCTGTGCCTGGCCCAAAAATTCGGCGGCGAAATTGTCAATTGCGACTCCCTCCAACTGTATCGTGGCTTCGACATTGGGACCGCCAAAACGCCGGCACGGGAGCGCCGCGGGATGCCCCATCATCTGTTCGACGTGCTGACGGCGGCGGAAAGTTACTCGGCTGGCGAATATGCGCGAGCGGCGAGGAAAGCAATCGCGGAAATCTCGGCGCGGGGGCGGCTGCCGGTGGTGGTGGGGGGAACGGGATTCTACTTGCGGGCTCTGATCGAGGGGCTGCCGGCGCTGCCGGGTCGCGATGAGGCTTTGCGGGGAAGGTTAATGGAGCGGGAACGCGCTCGGCCGGGGACTCTGCATCGAATTCTGGGGCGGCTGGATGCGGGGGCGGCTGGGCGCATTCATGAACGGGATACGCAGAAGACTTTGCGGGCGCTGGAGGTGCGGCTGCTGACGCGGCGGGCGCTGCCTGCGGCGGAGGAGTCTCGGGGGATCGAAGGGTATACAGTAGTCAAGCTGGGGCTGGACCCGGATCGGGCGGAGTTGCAGCGGAGGCTGGAGGCGCGGACGCGGGGGATGTTTGCGCTAGGGCTGATGGAAGAAGTGCGGGGGCTGCTGGAGGGCGGGGCCACGGGCGACGAAAAACCGTTCGAGGCCCTGGGGTATAAGCAGGCGGTGATGCATTTGCGCGGGGCTATTACGCTCGAGCAGGCGGTGGAGTCGACCATTGTTGAGACGCGGCAGTATGCGAAGCGGCAGCGGACCTGGTTCCGTAGGGATGCGGAGATTCGCTGGTTAGAGGGGTTTGGGGACGAAAGTGAGGTGATGGCGGAGGCTTGCTCGAAAGCGGAGATTGAACTGAAGGAAAAAAGCTAGCGGCCTGCGAAACGGGGAGAGTGGGCTGGCTGCTTTACACTGGAGTTTGATGCACATTCTGCGGCTCGTCTTCTTTCTGCTGCTGTTTCAGACGGCGAGTCTATTGGCGGATACGGCGGCGGTGCTGCCGTTTGCGAATCGCACGGCGGTGGGGAATCCGACGCAGGCTTCGCTCGACTGGATAGGGGAAAGCATTGCCGAGACGGTGCGGGATGCGATTGGGGCTCATGGCGTGGTCACGCTTTCGCGGGTGGAGATCGACGACGCTTATCGCCAGCTCAATTTGCGCACGCTGAGTTTGCTGACGGAAGCGTCCATGCTGAAGGTCGGCGAGGCGGTGGATGCGGAGCAGGTGGTTTACGGCTCCTTCGAATTTCTGCCGGATCCGGCGGCGGCGCATGGGGTGGCGGACGGGTCGCTGAAGATCACGGCGCATATTTTCGACCGGCGGCGGTTTAAACAGAGCTCGGAGTTTATTGAGAGCGGGAACCTGGAAGACTTGCCGACGCTCGAAGCGCATCTGGCCTGGCGGGTGCTGGCGCTGCTGGCGCCTCGGCTGGCTCCGGCGGAGGCGGATTTCCGGACGCTGCGGCCTTCGGTCCGGCTGGACGCGGAGGAAAATTATGTGCGCGGGCTGCTGGCGCGAGCGCCCGATCAGCAGGAGCGATTTTTTCTACAGGCGGCCAGGTTAGACGCGCGCTATGGGCATCCGGATTATCAATTGGGCCGCCTGCATTACGAGCGCAAGGAATACCGGCAAGCAGCGGATTGGCTGCTGAAGATTACCCCGGATGACGCGCATTACCGCGAAGCTACGTTTCTGCTGGGCCTGGCACTGTTCCAGGCTGGGGATTTCGCGGGAGCGCAGAAGGCGTTCCAGGCGGTGGCGGACGTGGTGCCGCTGAGCGAAGTATTCAACGATCTGGGGGCGGCGCAGAGCCGGCGCAATCTGCCGCAGGCGATCGAGTCTTTCCGCAAGGCGCTCGATGGGGATCCGAACGATCCTATTTATCACTTCAATCTGGGATACGCATTGTGGAAGAAGGGCGACTACGCGGGTGCGGCGGACCGCTTCCGGGCGGTGCTCGACCGGCAGCCGGATGATGAGATGGCTACTTTGATGCTGGGGCTTTCGTTGAAGAAGCAGAATACGCGGGCGGGCGACGCGCGCCTCGAGACGCTGGAGCGCCTGAAAAGCAATTACGAAGAGCGGGCTTATCTGCAATTGAAGGCGCTAGTGAATCCGGCGCGGCCGTGAGCATGGGGTGGTTATGTATAATTCGGTAAAACATGATTGAGTCCTTCGGAGTTTCGGACCCCGGTTGCGTCCGTACGAACAATGAGGACTATTTCCTCCTGCTCCCTTCGGCCGGATTGTATGTGGTAGCCGACGGCATGGGGGGCGCACAGGCGGGCGAACATGCTTCCCGGCTAGCGGTGGAGACGCTGCGCGATACGCTTCAGGCGGTGGCGCCTCCTTCATCGCCAGACGACTTGCTGGACGCGTTCGCGAAGGCCAACCAGCGGGTAATGAAGGAAGCCGAGTCGGATCGCAGCATGGAAGGCATGGGGACTACGCTGGTGGCGGCGGTAGAGAACGACGGGGATGTATTTATCGCAAGCGTGGGGGACAGCCGGGCTTACCTGTTCGAGAACGGCAAACTGCAGGCGATTACCGAGGACCAGACGTGGGTGAATGAAGTGGGGCGGCGGCTGGGGCTCGATGAGGAGACGTTGAAGCTTCATCCGATGCGGCATGTGTTGACGATGGCGATCGGGGTCTCGGGGCAGTTGCGGGTGAACCATTATTCGCTTCATCCGGCGCCGGGGGCGCAGATTCTGCTGTGCAGCGACGGGCTGCATGGAGTGGCTCCTGACGAGCGGATCGG
This sequence comes from Acidobacteriota bacterium, assembly GCA_030775415.1. Classification (GTDB taxonomy): domain Bacteria; phylum Acidobacteriota; class Terriglobia; order Bryobacterales; family Bryobacteraceae; genus Palsa-187. Next base: position 3,025 of record JALYJH010000200.1, read on the forward strand.
CGAGGTGCTGGCGGAGGGCGGGTCGCTCGAAGCGAAGTGCCAGAAGCTGGTTGAGCTGGCGAAGGAAATGGGTGGGCCGGATAATATTACGGCTGTAATTCTGCAAGCGGCGTGAGGGGCGAGCGCTGCTTTATTGGTCTTCTTTCGTAGCCGTGACGGGTTCGACTTTCACGCCTTCGCGGGCGCTGTCGCCGGGATTGGCGATGATTTTGTCGCCCATTTGCAAGCCGCTGAGAACTTCCAGGCGATCGCCGTAGTCGCGGCCCACTTGGATTTTTTGCAAATGCACGGTGGAGTCGGGGCGGACGATTGCTACCTGGGTTCCCGTGGCGAGGACAATGAGAGCGTCGCCGGGGATTAATAGTGGCGCGTTCGCGCGGGGGCTGCTGAGGTCAACTTGCGCGTACATGCCGGGGAGCAGAGCGCCGTCGGCGTTGGGGACTTGCACTTCCACCAGCATTGTACGGCTGGAGGGATCGAGCGAATTCGCGGTGCGGGCTACGATGCCGGTGAAGGTGCGGCCGGGCAGGTTCGTTACCGTTAAACGAGCTGGCTGTCCCAGGTGGATGGAACTGGCGTTGGTCTGCGGCACGTTGACGTAAGTGCGCAGGGTGCCGGTCTGGGCGATGCGGTAGAGCAGGGTGCTGCCGGAATTCACGAGCGCTCCGACATCCACGTTACGCAACGTAATCACACCGGCGAAGGGGGCTTTCACTACGCGGTAGGCTTGCATTTGGTCCAAGCGCGTAACGTTGGCTTCAGCCGCGGCGATGTTGGCGCGCTGCACGGCGATGGCTTTTTCGAGCGCCTGCACGCCGGCTAGCTGGGCTTGATATTGTGACTGATACTGATCGTTATCCTGCTTTGACACGACGCCGGCGGCGACCAGGCTGGCCCAGCGGCTGGCGGTTACTTTGGCGAGTTCGAGATTGGCTTTACCCTGCGCTTCGTTAGCTTGGGCCTGATCGAGCGCGGCTTGGGTTTGCTGCAGATTGGCTTTGGCCTGAAGCAACTGCTGATCGAGCTCGGGCGCCTCGATCTCGGCGAGGGGCTGGCCGGCTTGCACGCGGTCTCCGATGTCGACCATGCGGCGTTTAATGTAGCCGTCGGCGCGCGCCAGGATGGGGGCTTCAGTGACGGCTTCAATGTTGCCGGGGAGCTGCAATTCGCTCATGGGTGAGGAGCGGCCCACTTCGATGACTTCGACGCGCGGGACGGCCTGTTCCTGCTCTTGAGCCTGACTGCCGATGAGGGCGTTGCGTTTTTGCAAGGGGATGTAGCCGGCGAAAAAGGCCATTACGATCAAGACTACGGCTCCCAGGAAAAGCGCCCAGATGGTGATAGCGGAGGGGTGCCAGGGTTTCTTCAAAGCGCTGTGCGCGGTGCCATCGACCAGGCCCTTTTGTTCGCGAAGCTGGCGCTTGAGGTCTTCGACTTCCTTGCGGAGACGTTCCTCCGTGGTTTCCTGCACGGTGATTGGTTCGGGTTGATCAGGTTGGGTATATCGCATCAGAGGCTTAAATTTGCTTCAAATTCCACTCGGACTCGAGAGCGTCCTCGCGCTCCTCCTGTTCCAGCTTGCGTTCGTGGTCGACGGGCGGCTGGGTGCGCAGGTAACTATAAATAATGGGCACCACGAACAAGGTGGTTACAGTGGCGAACAACAGGCCGCCGATTACAGCACGGCCCAGGGGAGCGTTCTGTTCCCCACCCTCACCGAGACTGAGCGCCATGGGAAGCATGCCGAGCATCATGGCGGTAGCTGTCATCAGCACGGGACGAATGCGCGCATAACCAGCGGAGAGCATGGCTTCCGTAGCCGAGGGCACCAGCGTTCTTTCGTCATTGGCGAAGGTCACCATCAGAATACTATTGGCGGTGGCGACGCCGATGCACATGATGGTCCCCATGAGCGACGGCACGTTGAGCGTGGTGCCGGTGATGAAGAGCATCCATAAAATTCCGGCCATGGCGCCGGGCAGAGCGGTGAGGATGATGAAGGGATCGAGCCAGGATTGGAAGTTCACCGACATCAGCAAGTAGACCAGAATGACGGCGACGATCATACCTAGCCCGAGGCGGAAAAAAGAGGACCGCATGGTGTCGTACTGGCCGCGCAGATCGAGCGTGGTGCCGCGCGGCAGGTGAGCGGTTTCTTCACGCACGATTTTTTCGACGGCGGTGCCGACGCCGCCGAGATCGCGGCGGTCCACGTTCGCGTAGACGTCGAACACCGGCTGGACGTTATAGTGATTGACGATGACGGGGGCGTAGCCGCGCTTGATGGTGACCAGGTTCGCGAGCAACTGGGCGTTGCCGGCGACGGCTCCCGGATTTCCGTACGCTTGGGTGGCGCCGCTGGGCGAAGCTCCTATGGAGGAATTCCCGGCAGCGGTGTTGGAGTTCGCAGGCGAGCTGCCGGACGTCACCGGAGTGCGGAGCAAAGCGTCGAGCGAATCGACTTTGTATTGCGGGGTCTGCACGCCGACGTTGTAGCTGACGCCGTTCGGTCCTACCCAAAAGTTGGGGGCCACGCTGCCGCTGCCGCTGAGGGAGATCAGCATGTTGCTGGTGACGTCGTGTTGCGTAAGGCCGAGTTGCGCGGCCTTGATGCGGTCCACGTTGAGAGTAATCGAAGGTTGATCGACCACCTGATGCACGTGCACGTCGGCGGAGCCGGGAATACGTGCGATGCGCGCCGCCAACTGCTGGGCGATTTTATAGCCGGAGGCGGCATCGCGGCCGACGACTTGCAGATCGATGGGCGCGGGCAGGCCGAAGTTCAAAATCTGGTTGGTAATATTGGCGGGCTGGAAAAAGAAGGTGGTATCGGGGAACTTCTCGTTGA
>JALYJH010000201.1 GCA_030775415.1 Acidobacteriota bacterium
TTCAGGTCATCATTACGATTGTGGGCGGGGCCGGGGGTGCGGTCAGTGTTCACGTGCTTGCCAGGGTCTTTTCCACCAAACGGTAATGCGCCTCAATCTTCTCCAGGATCTCAAAAGCGACTTCCAATGCCGCCAAGCCTTGGGGGCCTGTGACCCGGGGGGGCTGACGGGTGCTCACGCTCTCGAAGAATCCCTCTAACTCAAGACGCAGCGGTTCGTCCTTGGTTACCGGAAGAGCGGCAAAGTCGAGGGCCATGGGGGGCTTGACGCGGAAGCGGACGGCATCCTGGCGGCTATAGTCGAGCGAGATGTATTCGTGGGGCTGGAACAGACGCAGTTTGCGGACGCGCTCGGTGGAAACCCGGCTGGCTGTGAGGTTGGCGATGCAGCCGCTGGGGAACTGGATGCGGACGTTGGCGATATCGACCTTATCCGACAGGATGCGGATGCCGGCGGCGCGGATTTCTTCGGGACGTTCTTTGGTGAGAGCCAGGATGATGTCGACATCGTGGATCATGAGGTCGAGGACCACGTCCACGTCGAGGCAGCGCGGAGTGAATTCGCTGAGGCGGTGGATTTCGAAGAACAGCGGTTTGCCGATGGCTTCAGCGAGTGCGAGTACGGCGGGGTTGAAGCGTTCAAGATGACCGATCTGCAAAATGCGGCGGTGGCGCTCCGCGGCATCGACTAGTGCGCGGGCGGCTTCAAGCGTGTGGGCAATGGGCTTCTCGACCATGACGTCGAGTCCGGCGGCGAGGAGATGGCAGCCGATTTCGGAGTGCGCGATTGTCGGCGCGGCAATGACGGCGGCGTCGGAGTTGGCAGCTAGTTCGTCGAGGCTCGAGAAGACGCGGCATCCGTGGGGCTCGGCTACGGCGGCGGCGCGGGCGGCATCGAGGTCGTAAACGCCGGCTAAGTCCGCGTGGGGGGACTGATGGATCACGCGCAGGTGGTTTTTGCCGAAGGCTCCGGCGCCGGCTACGGCTACGCGCGGCTTCATCCGAGCATCTTCGTCAGCGTTTGAACAAGCGGGTGGCGGGCGCGGATTTCGGCTACGCGAAAAGCTAAATCGCGGCTGTCGATGGCGGGATCGACGGCGCGGCCCTGCGAAATCGTGTCGATGCGCAGGCGGAATGGCGTGTCCGCCGTTTGCGGGAGTTTCAGGCTAATTTCGAAGTTGCCTTCACCGACGGAACTTTCGACGGAGGCATCTCCTGCCGCTAAGCGAATGCGGGCGGGCGGGGCTTTCTCGGGACGCCAACCACGCAGAAGGATACCGGATACGGGCGCCAGCGGCTGGATTTCGACATCGGCATGGGATTCGACCCATTGATCTGAGAACATGCCGACGGGCGACGCGCCCTGGATCACGTAGCCGGTGAGGGGAATGCGAACGTAGGTACGGAGGTCAACGATGTTCTGGTTCTTGATGGCGATGTCGGCGTTCTTTTCCAGCTCCATCTTGTGATACATGCGGAGCCAGTCGTCGCGGCGCTTGAGCAGGTCTTTGAGGTGATTCACGTCCGCGGCGGTGAGGGTGTGGCCTTCGCGGATCTCAGGAGGCAGCGGCCGCTGGACGTAGAAGGTGCCGTGCAGAGGAGCGATTTCCTGCGGGGGGCGTTCTCTGGTGTAGAGGTAAATCGAAATCGATTTGCGAGTGAGGTGGCGCTTATCGGGCGGCAAATTGATTTTGGGAAAACCGTGCCAGGAGTACTCGTTGGTCTCGAACATGACACAGCGGTTGAAGAGAGGGTCGAAGGCGCGGACCTGATTGTGCTCGTGATCCCAGGGGTTGGAATGGACTTCAATGGCGCCGCCCCATTCGGTCTTCCATTCCTTGTTCATGTAGACGATCACGTTTAGGCGGCGGTGGAGTTGCTGGGCTTCGTCGTAGTTGAAGTCGACGTGGGCGTCGAGTTCCTGGTCGTGGCGGTTGTCGTGGGTGCCGCCGCCGTAGAGTTTGGGGTCCATGAGGAGGTCGGGGATGCCGGTCATGCGGCTCATGAGGTCGAGGAACGGCTGGGACCCGATCATTTCGTACAGCTCTTCGTAGGCGGGGCTGATCTCGCGGATTTTGGTGTTGACGGCCTTGCCGCCTAGCTCGCCCATTTCATTCATGGCGAGTTTGGGGTCGAAGCTGGGGAACTCGGCAAGCAGGCGCTCGGCAAAGGCGGGTTCGAAGAAATTTTCGATCATGGCGTGCTTGAAGGGCTGGGCCGTGATGAAAGCTTCGCGATGTTCGGCGGCGTGCTGGACGACGGTCTCGGAGATTTGCGGCAACGTGGCTTCTAAGGGCTGCATTTTTATTTAAGGATACCCTCTGGGTTCAGGATATCCTTACTTGCGCGGATGGTTTGCTGGAGGTGCTGGCTGCCTCGGGAAGGGTCAGGCCTTCTGGGCGCCGGCGGCTTGCATGGCGGCCATGCGGGCTTGATGTTCGCGGGTCAAGTGGGGTGTGATGCCGAGCATGCGTTCGATCAGCATGAGCTGGCCGCGGTGGTGCATTTCATGCTCTTTCACGCTGGCGAGTATATCGAAGCGAGTACGGCTGGCGGGCGTGGCGCCGGGGGGCATGTGCAAGGACACGCCGATGAATTCGTCGGACAGGGCCTCGACCGCGGACGCGTACTTCTCGCCTTCCTCTTTCAGCAGCGCGATGATCTGCGCTTTGGTACGCGGCTTGGCGGCTTCAGCGGCGATGCTGCCCATGAATTTCATGAAATCAAAGCCTTCCATGGACGTGCGCTTTTCGTTGATGACGACGGTTTCCTGGAATTTGCCGCCGAGCGCGATGTGAGCCAGCAACTCGGCAACGGTTCGAGTGCCCTCAGCGGGGCGGAAAGTGTATTTGTCCTCGGGAATTTCTTCCGCGATGGTCAAGGTATTTTTGCGCACCGTCCGGAAGGAGGCGGCAAGGTCTTTAGCACCGTAATAATTCATGATGTCTATTCTAGCGCGCGCCTGCTCAATTCCATGGGCGGGGGAATGGGTTTCGTCCGGAGCACGTGAAATCGCCTGAACGCGCTAAAATTTAGTTTCCCCATGGAAATCGATAAAGTATACGAGCCCCAGCGGTTCGAGCCGCATTGGGCTGAGTGGTGGGTAGCGCATCACGCCTACCGCGCCGAGCCGCATCCGGGCGAACCTTATTTTTCGCTGGCGATTCCGCCGCCGAACGTGACGGGGTCCTTGCACATGGGGCACATGTTCGAGCATTCGATCATCGACGCGCAGGTGCGTTGGCGGCGGATGAAGCGGACCCCAGAGGGAAAAGCGGTTGATACGCTGTGGCTGCCGGGGACGGATCACGCGGGCATCGCCACGCAGATCATGGTGGAGCGGCAACTGGCGGCGGAAGGGCTCACGAAGTTCGATCTGGGGCGCGAGGCGTTCGAGGCGCGGGTGTGGAAGTGGAAAGAAGAAAACGGCGGGCGCATTGTCGAGCAGATGAAGCGCGCGGGCGTGAGCTGCGACTGGTCACGGGAGCACTTTACGCTGGATCCGGGCTTGTCGCGGGCGGTGCGCGAGGCTTTTGTGCGGTTGTACGAGAAGGGGCTGATTTATCAGGGCGATTACATTGTCAACTGGTGCCCGCGCTGCCAGACGGCTTTGTCGGATCTGGAAGTGGAGCACGAGGAATCGGACGGCAGCTTGTGGCACATCCGCTATCCGGTGGTAGGGCTGGATGAAGACATCGTGGTGGCGACTACGCGTCCCGAAACGATGCTGGGCGATACGGGCGTGGCGATCAATCCTCTGGATGCGCGGGCGGCGCGGCTGCATCCGCGCAATGTGAAACTTCCGCTGACGGGTCGCGAGATTCCGGTGGTGCTGGACGACATGGCGGATCCGGAATTTGGCTCGGGCGCGGTAAAAATTACGCCGGCGCATGATCCGAATGATTTCGAAGCGGGCAAGCGGCATGACCTGCCGAGCATTCAGGTGATCGGCGAGGACGCCAAGATGACGGCGGCGGCGGGCAAGTTTGCGGGGCTTGATCGCTATGAGGCGCGCAAGCAAGTGGTGGCGGAGCTGAAGGAATTCGGGTTCCTGGTCAAGATTGAACCTTATAAGTTGAGTGTTGGGAAATGCCATCGCTGCAAAACTGTGGTGGAGCCGCTTGTTTCGAAGCAATGGTGGATGAAGATGAAGCCGCTGGCGGCGCCGGCCATCGCGGCGGTGGAGGATGGGCGCATTACGTTTGTGCCGGCGAACTGGTCGAAAACTTATTTTGAGTGGATGTACAACATTCGCGACTGGTGTATTTCGCGGCAGTTGTGGTGGGGGCATCGCATTCCGGCGTGGCATTGCGGGGATTGCAAAGGCGTGACGGTGGCGCGCGAGGAACCGGCGAAATGTTCGCACTGCGGGTCAGCGAAGCTTACGCAGGAAACGGATGTTCTGGACACATGGTTCAGTTCCGGGCTGTGGCCGTTCTCCACGCTGGGATGGCCGGACAATACGGCGGATCTGCGCGCGTTTTATCCAACGACGCTCTTAGTGACGGGGTTCGACATCATCTTTTTCTGGGCCGCGCGCATGATCATGTTCGGCATGGAAATGATGGGCGATGTGCCGTTCCGGCAGATCCACATTCACGGGCTGGTGCGCGATGCCGAGCGGCAGAAGATGTCGAAGACCAAGGGGAACGTGGTGGATCCGCTGGTCGTGAACGAAAAATACGGGACGGATGCGGTGCGGTTTGGGCTGCTGGTGGCGGCGGCTCCGGGGAATGACATTGCGCTGAGCGAAGAAGTGATTGCGCGCGGCCGCAACTTCGCTAACAAAATCTGGAACGCCTCGCGGCTGTTGTTCACGAAAGAAGGTGGGGCGGCCGCGCGGACTTCGCTGGCGGACAGATGGATTGGGTCGCGGCTCAATGCGGCGGTGAAGATTGCGAACGATTCTTTCGAGACGCATCGCTATCACGAAGCGGCGGATGCGGTGTGGACTTTCTTCTGGGATGAGTTTTGCGATTGGTATTTGGAACTGAAGAAGTCCGATACTGATTGGGGATTCGCTTACGAAGTTCACGAGAAGGCGCTGCTGCTGCTGCATCCGCTGATGCCTCTCATTACGGAAGAGCTGTGGCACCGGCGGGGGCATGAGACTTCGATTGCACTCGAAGCCTATCCGCTTTATGATCCGGCTTTGAACGATCCGGAGGCGGAGCGCGAGATGAAGCTGCTGCAGGGCGTGGTTACGGAGATTCGCGGGGTGCGGGCGGATAACAAGATCGATCGCAAGGAAAAGCTGACAGGCGTGCTGCGGGTGACGGGTTCGATCAACCTGGAATTCATCGAGCGGAACGCTAACGTGAGTCTGAAGGTGGAGCCTTACGACGCGGCGGGCTACAGTCTGGAGCTAGGCATTCCGGTGCCCAAAGAGCGGCTGGAGAAAGAAAACGAGCAACTGGAAAAAGTGATCGCGAATTCGCATCGGCAACTGGCGAATGAAAGTTTCGTGGCGAAGGCGCCGGCACATGTGATCGACGGGATGCGCGGCAAGCTTGCGGAGTATAAAGCGCAACTTGCCAAGAATCGTGCGGCGTTAGGCGAATGAGCTTCAACCTTGCCCATTCCGACGTGCAGCGTGCTGTGGCGGAGGCGCTGGCCGAGGATGTGCGTACGGGCGATATCACTACTGACGCCACGATTGCGGCGGAGCTTCAAGCGGAAGGGCATTTCATCGCGCGCGAGGACATGACGCTGGCGGGCGTGGAGCTGTTGACGCTGCTTTACGACAACACGGTTTTGAAAGTGCCGAGTGGAACTGTAGTCAACGCGGGGCAAGAGATTGCGGTTGTCCGCGGGCCTGCGCGGTTGTTGCTGACTCGTGAACGTGTGGCGCTGA
>JALYJH010000202.1 GCA_030775415.1 Acidobacteriota bacterium
GTACAGAATCCCACCATGGAGAGCTGGCAGCAAAAGCACGCGATCGCCATGGACCGAAGCTTCGGCCGGGCGCCCGCGACTCGGTAGACTCTCCCGAAAGTACGAAAAGTCATAACAATGGACGTCAGATAGAACAGAAGCGCTGGAATTCCGGACTCACTGGATAACTGTGTGTATGCGTTATGGGTCACCTGCCACCCCGCTCTTGTGCCTTCGACCTTTGCGACCGACGCTTCGTAGTCGGAAAACTCACCCGGTCCCACGCCGAGGAGAGGATGCTCCATTGTGAATCGAATACTGGCCTTCAATAAATGAGTTCGCGCCGCTGTGGACTCTATTGCTTCGGAATCAGTGCTATCGTTCGTAAATAAGGTGGAGTAACGCTGCAGCAACGATTGCGGGAGCACAGCCAGAGCGATTAAAAATACCGCAGCCGTGGCCGCTAAGGCACCTATTCGTACGCGTCCCGGTGCTCGGATTAGAATGAACGTGCACGCGGCCGCGAAACCCACAAGTCCGCCCCGCGATCCGGTAGCCGCACAGAAATACAAACCGTACCCTAAAATTCCCACACATAGAATTCTACGGATCCACTTGCCGTCGGAAATGAGTAAGACAGAAATCACTAGGGGAAGCACGTAAAGGAAATGGGCCGTTAAATCGTTGGCGTTTCCAATCGTTCCGAGCTCCAGGGAAAACCGGCTGTCGGTGTCCGGGTTTACAATAAAAAACTTACCGCTTAGCACATTGACGGCGCAGGCCAATGTGATGGTTATCAGGACCAGCTTGCACTCCTGCCAAGTCAAGACTAAACCCCCAATGATCAGCAACATGGGTAACTGAGCCACTAAATAGCTCAAAACCACAGGGATTGAGCCACCCGGCCAATAGCTTAATGGCACCGACAGCGCCATCCAGATCGCAAGACCGATCCAGCTATAAGAAAGCCTTGACCGCAGCACGCGCCCCAAGCCCCCGGAGAGCACCGCCAGTGCAATTGTTGGTATTCCCAAAATGCGCACGATGTGGGGGTCGAAGTTAAACGTTCGGGCAACCAATTCGCTGAGCAAGCTAAAGCGGCAGAAAACGAAGGCGAGCGCCAGGTAAAATCCCAGCTTCCGCAAGGGACTATCCAGGTCCGATTGCCTTAAATTCTTCGCGGTCGCCGCGGACTGCCCTGCAGTTTGAACCGGCGAGGTCTTCGGACCGGATAGCGCGGTTACGGATGAGCTAAAGGGCGCCGGTTTCGGAGGGGAAGACAGGTCTCTTAGAGCGGACGGCGAAAACGCCCCGCGCGGGGCGGCTGGGCTGCCCTTAAAACGGCTCATACAAGAGGACTCATCACCAACCATTGTGAGCGAAGACGAAAGCGTCGTCAATTGAACTATTTGAGAGTTTGCCTAGTACTATTTGCCTAGGTGTGCTCTGCGATAATGACTCTAATGTGCGGAATTGCGGGATGTGTGGAACTCGGTGAGCCAGACGTAGCTGAGAGCATCACGCAAACGATGACCAACGCGCTGGCGCGGCGAGGCCCCGATGGCGAGGGAATGGCGACGTGGCCGGGCGTGGCTCTAGGTCATCGGCGTCTGGCGATCATCGATTTGAGCGAAGCCGGCCGGCAGCCAATGTTATCGGAGGACGGCAGCGTTGGACTCGTTTTCAACGGTTGCATCTACAATTTTCTGGAGTTGCGGCCGGAACTGGAGCAGCTTGGCTATAGATTCCGTTCGCATTGCGACACCGAGATTCTGCTAGCTGGATACGAACATTGGGGCATCGACAAGCTGGTGGCACGTCTGCGCGGTATGTTCGCATTCGCGGTGTGGGATCAGAAGCGCCGTAAGCTGTTCCTGGTGCGCGACCGTCTCGGGGTCAAGCCCCTGGTTTATTCTGCTTCGCGGAAGGGTCTACTGTTTGCGTCAACCGTGGCTGCACTACGCTCGACCAATGCTCTGAATACCGACATCGATCCGCAGGCCGTGCTTGAGTACTTGGAATTCGGTTTTGTCACCGACGTCCACAGCGTGTATCGCAACGTCTCGAAACTTCCCCCCGCCACTATCCTCGAGTGGAGCGAGGTGGGCGGCGTTACTACTCGTTGCTATTGGGATCTGCCTAAGATGGGCGAGGGTCCGAAGATCTCCTTCGAAGAAGCACTGGAAGAAACCGAAAAGCGCATTCTCGACTCTACTCGACTGCGCTTGATTGCCGACGTCCCGATTGCGGCCTTATTGAGTGGCGGAATTGACTCCGCTCTAGTATGTTGGGCACTCTCTAAATTGAATGCGAATGTGCGCACCTTCACAATGAGTGCGCCGGGGGATCCTTCCGATGAAAGCCAAGCCGCGCGGGCGACTGCGCAGGCTTTGGGCGTCCCCCATGAAGCGTTGGTGATCGACAGAACCGAAAGCGATCCCGTAGGCGAGATGGTGGATGCCTTCAGCGAACCCTTCGGCGCGCAATCCGCCCTGGGAATGCTGAACTTGTCAGCCGCCATCAAGCCGGTTGCAACAGTGTTGTTGACGGGCGATGGTGGCGATGACGTGTTTTTAGGCTACCCATTTTTTTTGTACGCATGGCGGGCACAGAAAGTGGCTATGCGGGCCCCTCGTTTCGCTCCCGCGATATGGCGCCGCCTGCGCGGGATGATGCCGGGCAGGGGTGTTTGGAAACGCGCGCACAGTTTTGCGAGTTACGCTTTGGGCGGACTGGGCTCTTACAGCCGGGTACGCGCTGGGCTTCCCTACTTCGAGGAGCGCGGCCTGCTGGGCGAGAAGCTGCAAGGCCTGCGTTTACCGCAACGCGACGTGCCTGAGTCGCTCGATTCCGCGCGGCGCCTGTTGGACGACGTTTTCCAATATCACCGCCGTACGCATTTCACCAGCGAATACATTCCCAAAGTGGACTCCACCACAATGTATTACGGACTTGAGTCACGTGCTCCGTTTCTGGATCACACATTATGGGAGTTTGCCGCGGGGCTCCCCCCAGAAATCCATTTTGAAGGGGGCCGCCTTAAGGCCGTTCTGCGTGAGATTGCGCGGCGTCGGATCGGCACGTCCATAGCATCGCGGCCTAAGCAAGGCTTTCGCGTGCCTGTGGAAAAGTGGCTGGCGGGTCCATGGCGCAAGGACCTGGATGTGCTGCAATCCGGCACCGTGGTGGAACGGGACGGCTACATCCGTGGGCCAGCGCTGCGCGCTGAGATCGATCGTGCCATCGCCGCCGGCGGCGCTTCAGAGCAGTTGTGGTACGTCGCAGTCTTGGAGCGATGGCTACAGAGCCAGCAATAGTTCGTAGACTGCTGGGCACGTCAACCGCAGCGTCGTCATGGCTGCCCGTTTCGAGTGTGTCATGCTGTAGCATTTTTCTCCAATTGTGACTGCGGCTCGATTCACCTCACTTCTCCATTTAGCCTTCCTACTCCCTTAAGCTCAATGCCTTACTGCTCTCGGTCCAGAATTTCAAAAATGGGCCAGAAAATTGCCACGGCTCCTCAAACAAATTTAAGTTTGCCGCAGTTGCCGGGCCTTGAGGAAAGTTTTACCTGATTTCGTTCAGGAAGATTTTCTGAACGCCACAAATCTACCTCCCCGGCTCTGCGTTGGATTAAAGAACTTGGCCTATTGGACTGCACAAGTCTACTGGGTTTGAGATCTAAGGCCGATTTTTATTCATGGCAAGTCCAGGAGTGTATTTGACAGCACTTGTTTTTCGTCCGTCTGGCGCGAAGGGTTACTTCGCGATGATCCTTCGACGGATCAGCGTGCTGCTTTTTGTTGCTATTCCGATCTTCGGCCAGCAGGGCGCTCTATCACTCAATTCTGTAAGCACTACGCCCGGCGGTAGCGCGGCGCTGAAGGTCTCGACCTCCGCCAACGGCGGCGGCCAACCGGCGGTGCTTCGCTGGACCATGCAGTATCCTGCCGACGTGACTGGTATCGACGTTGTCCCCGGTGCGGCCGCTGCTAGCGCCGGAAAGAACATAACGTGTTCCTACGGAGCTAGTCTCGCGACGTGCCTCGCTTGGGGGGAGAACGCAACAGTAATCCCCGATGGAGTTGTGGCCACCGCCACGTTCAAAGTTTCCGCGGCAAGCACGAGCGCGGGCATTGCCATTGCAAGTAACGAGGCAACCGCTTCCGACGTTGCTGGGAATTCACTTCCTATCAACAGCACGGGAGGAACGATCACTGTAGTTTACCCGCCGGCGATAAGTTGTACGCCGACCAGCGGGCCTCGTCTGCTGAACCAATACTATTCCGCGCGGTGCTCGGTCACGGGGGGGACGGCGCCCTTCAATTGGATGGTTAGTTCTGGCGCGTTGCCGCCGGGATTAATGCTCGGGAGCCAAGGAACTTCGGCGCAAATCACCGGGTCACCCACTGTCGCGGGCGTCTACCGGTATACGATTTCGGTTGTCGACAGCACTTCTCCCGTACCGCAAAGTGCGACGCTGGCCTACGCTGTTACCATCCAATCGAGTGCTTCGACGTTGGGTTTGGTTGGCTCTTTGGCTCACCTGGTATCCAACCAGGACTGGACCACCACCTTCACCCTGGTCAACACCAGCGCCAGCGATGCGCAGACTGAGCTCAATCTTTTGGACGATGACGGGAATTCATTGCCGCTTCCCCTCGCCCTGCCCCAGCAGAGCGCCAACGAGAGTCTGGTCACCACGCCATCGTTCGATTGGACGTTAGCTTCTAACTCGTCGCTGATCGTGCAGACGGACTCGAGCAGCGCCCCCCTCCAATCCGGCTCGGCGCAGTTGGCCGCCAGCGGCGGCATCAGTGGTTTCGCGATCTTTCATTTGAATTCTACCGCCCAAGAGGCGGTGGTCCCTCTAGAAACCCGCAACGCCAGTTCTTATCTGCTGCCCTTTGATAACACGAACGGCTCCGCCCTGGGAGTGGCGCTGGCGAACATCGGCGCGCCAGCCGCCAGCGTTAACACCGTGGTGCGTGATGACAGCGGTGTTCAGATCGCTTCCGGTTCCCTCCCCGTGCCTAGTAACGGCCACAGTACCTTCGTGTTGTCCAACCTTTTCCCGGTCACCGCGGGGGTGCGCGGGACCGTCGAGTTTGCTCCTCCCGCAGGAGGACGTATCAATGTGCTGGGGGTGCGCACCACCACTCCGGGAACTCTAACCTCAATCCCTGCACTGGCTAACGTCGCTAAGGGCGGTGGAACCTTCGCGCATATCGCAATCGCAAACGGCTGGAAGACCAGCTTCGTACTGGTAAATACCGGTGTGAGTGCCGCCCAAGTCCATCTCAATTTCTTTGACGATAGCGGCAGTCCACTGGTCTTACCCCTTTCCTCCCCGCAGTCGAGCGGCATCGCCTCCACGACAGCTTCTTCCATCGACAGCACAATGAGCGGCGGCGCCACTCTGGTGATCGAGAGCACGGGACCGGATGCGAACACGCTGCAGACTGGTTCTGCGCAACTCACTACCGATGGCAACGTCTCGGGTTTTGCGATCTACCGCTATGAGCCGAGTGGTCAGGAGGCCGTGGTGCCCCTGGAAGACCGCAATGCAAGCTCCTATATACTGGCCTTCGACAACACCTCTGGGACGGCCACTGGAGTGGCGGTGAGTAGCAGCTCGCAACAGGGGGCAAGTGTGGCGGTAGTGATTCGCGATGATGGCGGCTCGCAAATCGGAAGCGGCACGATTCCTCTATCGGCTAACGGACACAGTGCGTTTGGAGTAGGGAATCTGTTTCCGGTAACGGAAGGTAAACGCGGCACATTGGAGTTTGTTACGCCGGCCGATGGGAAAATCAGCGTCCTAGGAATTCGTACGCCTGCCGCGAACACATTTACGACGCTGCCTGCGCTT
>JALYJH010000203.1 GCA_030775415.1 Acidobacteriota bacterium
GGCCCAGGCGGTGCTGGCTTCTGGGAGCGTCTTGATTTCGCTGCGGTCGCCGGTTTCGGTGGTCTTCTCCCACTCGCGGATGATGCGGAAGTCGGCGACTTCTTCGAGGCCGTCAAGGATGGGCTCTTTTTCAGCGTCGTAAATTTTCTGGCGGCAGGCGTAGTTGCCGCGGCCCTTCATATAGCAGGCGCGCAGCGGGCCGAGGTGGCGTTCGAGGAAAGGGATGTCCTTGAAGAAGAGCTGTTCTTGCAGGTTTTTAGTGCCGGTGGAAATCACCACGCGCTTGCCGGAGAGAATCGCGGGGACGAGATACGCGAGCGTCTTGCCGGTACCGGTGCCGGCTTCGACGATCAGGTGCTTTTTTTCGGCGAGCGCGGATTCGGCGGCTTCGGCCATGGCGAGTTGCCCCGCGCGGTATTCGTAGTTTGCGTGCCATTCGGAAAGCAGTCCCTTACGGCCAAAGAACTGGCGGACGGTGAGGGGTTTGGTTGCGGGAGACACCTACTCGATGATATTAGCAGGCGCTTAGAGGAGAGCTAATTCATCTATCAGTTCTAGGGAGGCGTTCTTAATCTCAATATCGAAATTCTCCAACCTCGCTAGGAGGTATCTGTTGCAGGCAAAAGCTAGTACATACTAAGAGACCGAGGGCCGTTGGCACCAGCGACTCCGACAAGTCTTTTGCCATCCAAATCAGGGCACTGGACCTTTCGGTACCCAGTCCCTTAAACGAGCCAATAGCGCCGAAAATTGTTCCGAAAAATCCAATTAGCGGTGCGGTCGCGGCTACGCTCGCGAGGCTATTAACCCGCGTTTCATTTCGCTATGAACGAGCGACGCCGAACGGGTTGAAGCGTACCTAACGGCATTCAGTGCGTCGTTTCTTCTCTTCACGCAAGTCGATTATAAATGCAAAACGGCGAAGGGCACTATCTATTTTTCGACATCGCCACAGTCGCTAGCACGTCCCACTGAAACTGCAGGAATTTGTAGAGCTCGTCTTCGCGCAGGCGTTCCTGGTCGCTGTGGGCGGCGAAGCCTTTAGCGGCGTAGTAAAGTTGCAAACGACTACTTGTGGATTTTCAAGAGGGCCGGGCGATCTGACAAGCGACATTTAATCGAGCCTACAATGTGATTTAATGCCTGCGCATCGGAAGGCTTCGGGACTGCGGGTCATCAAAAGAGCCGCAGTGGCGCTTGTTTTTTTGCTCCTCACTGATTTCGGGTCGAATTTTGCGATGGCGCAGGCCAAGGGACCCGCCCCGATTTTTAGGCCCGCACTCGAACAGATCCAATCCCAAACGAGGATTCCGATCTTGCTGCCCTCCAGGTTGCCATCTGCCATTCCCGAGAGCGCGATAAAGCTGGCCTCGGGCGAGGTGAGGAAGGACGGATACTTCATATCGCTTTACTACTCCGCGGATGCGATTGCCAGTTATGCAGCTGGTTTTGGTGGTTCCACGAGTATCTTAAAGGCCCAGGACTTGACGGACACACGTCGGGTGGCTCTGTCGGGCGGTCGCGCGGGGATGTTCAGGCCTGTTTCGTGCGGTGGCTCCTGCGCACCTGCAAACTTGTGGTGGGAGCAGAACGGCGTGATGTACCAAATCCAAATAAAGCTCGGAAGCGATTCCTTGGAAAAAGACCAGGAGAAGATCTTGGTTGAAACGGCGAATTATATTGTGACCGCTCGGCGGGAAGAACGGTGACCCAGTTGGATAGTCTCCGATGGACACCGTCGAGAAGACGTCAGCCCCGAAAATTCCAACTATATGCGCTGTTACTTCTTCGATATCGCCACTGTCGTCAACACGTCCCACTGAAACTCCAGGAATTTGTAGAGCGCTTCTTCGCGGAGGCGTTCCTGGTCGCTGTGGGCGGCGAAGCCCTTCGGGGCGTCTTCTTCATCGACTATCGGGCCGACGCCGTAGCACTGCATGCCTTTTGCGCGTAGGAAGGCCATGTCGGAGGCGCCGGTGCTCATGGTGGGGATGGTTGGTATTTGGTAGATCTTGCGATTCGAGGCTTCGATGGCGTGGTACACATCCGCATCAATGCGCGAGGGCGGGGCGGCGGGGCGCTGGTTTTTGGATTCGGGGATGAGTTCGACCGCGGGGTCGTTGATTATCTTGCGCATCAGCGCGTAGAAGGCGGGCATGTCTTCATCGGGCAGGGCGCGGATGTCTAGCGTCGCTTCGGCCTGCGAGGGAATCACGTTGATCTGGAAACCGCCGGAGATGATATCTGGCGAAATCGAGGTGTGCAGCATGGAGTATTTGCTGGGGTCGTGCTCGGCCAGATATTCGCGGCTGGCGGCGGCTTTGACGGGGCTGAATAATCCGTTATAGCGGGCGGCTTCGGCGGGAGTGCCGATTGTCGCGAGTTTCTCGAAGTAAGTACGGGTGGTGTCGTTGAAGCGCATGGGCGGGTCCCACAGCGCTACCTTTTCAATGGCGCTGGATAGGTGCAGAATGGCGCTGGTGCGCATGGGGCGCGAGCCGTGGCCGGAGGGACCGCGGGCGATGAGCCGCGCTCCTTTGGGTAGCTTTTCGGCGGTTTCCACTAACGCGTAACGGACTTGGCCGTTGCTGCTGACGACGCCTCCGGATTCGGCAATGCAGGCTTCGGCGTCGATTTCGGACCAGTGATCGTTGACCAGGTGCTCGATTCCGGGACCTGTGGCGGCTTCCTCGCCGGCTTCGGCGGCGAAGATTACGTCGCGGTCGAGCGGGACGTTGTTGCGTTTGAGCAGCAGCATGGTCATCAGGCCGGCGGCCACTTGCCATTTATTGTCCTCGGTGCCGCGGCCGTAGATGTAGCCGTCTTTGAGCTCGGCGCTGAAGGGAGGGATGGTCCATTTTGGTGTATCAACCTGGACTGTATCTAAGTGGCCCATCAGAAGAATGGGGCGTTTGGAGCCGTTGCCTTTCAGGCGGGCGATCAGGTTGGCGCGGGTGGGGTCTTTGGCGGCTAAGGTGACGGGTATGCCTTCGGCTTCCAAGACGCGCTGGACGTATTCGGCGGCTTTGGTTTCGTTGCCGGGCGGGTCAGTCGTATCGATGCGGATGAGCGCCTGGTAGTGGCGCAGAAGTTCTTGGTCGACCTTGGGCCAATCGATACTCTGAGAGTTGGCGAGGCTCGCGAAGACTAGGCTCGTGAAAACCAACGACGGGAGGCACGCTAGGCGCATGCTGCGAGTTTACCGCAAGGATGCGCTGAGTGGTCCCACCCCGCTGGCTAGAATGCGTGGCTGGAACTAATGCCATTGGTCTGGAGAACCGTTTGCATCTTCTCGAGCGCGGCCTTGTGAATTTGCGACACCCGGCTCTCATTGATGCCCAGGATGCCGCCGATTTCTTTCATGGTCATTTCGGCGGTGTAGTAGAGCGAGACTACTTTTTGATAACGCTCGGGAAGAGTTTTCATGGCGAGGCCCAGGACGCTGCGCAACTGCTCGTGGGCGCAGATGGAATCGGGATGGGTGTCGGGATTCGTGGGGAAATCGGGAGCGGGCAGGTCGTCGTTTTCGTTGGAGCGGGTGGAGGCGGAGACCAATCCGACGTTGCGCAGGTCGAGCATCATGCTGCGCCAGCGTTCCGGATCGATGCCCAGCTTCTGGGCGACCTCGAGTTCGGTAGGATTGCGCTGCAGCGTGGCGGCAAGCTCGCGCGTGGCGGCTTCCACTTGCTTGTGGCGGCGGCGCATGTCGCGCGAGGCCCAGTCAAGCTGGCGGAGACTGTCGAGAATCGCGCCCTTGATGCGGTGTTTGGCGTAGCTCGAGAAGGCGACCTGTTTTTCGGGATTGAATTTGCTCGCGGCATCGAAGAGGCCGATGATTCCGGCGTGAACCAGATCGTCGACGTCGACGTGGACCGGCAGGTTTTCGTGGACGCGAATGGCGATGGCTTTGACTAGGGGCAGGTGCTCAAGCACCACGCGGTCGCGGCGGGCCATCTTTGCCGATTGCTGGGCCGATTCCTGGGCTGCCGCCAATTTCGCCGCCGCCTCGGCTTTCGCCAGGGAACTGGTGTGCAGGGCGCCACTCACCGCCATGGGTTTGGCGGGGGGCCTGGCTGGCGCGGCTCCCTTGCGGGTCACGGCGCGCAGTCTGCCAATCGAGGAAGTCTTGGCTTTGATGCGTGGGGGCGGAAGCTGGAGCGCGGGAGCGACAGCGGCGGCACTGGAACTTTTCATTCTCATATTCATGTCTCCGATGCCTTTGAAAAGGCACGCCCTAGGCCAAACGATGTAAAGGTCCGGAAAACTCCTGCCGAGGGACCTCTTGGGATGTTCGTAAGGCTACGAAAATCAAGCACTACTGCGTTGGAAAGTACGGGGCCGATCTCCTCCCGCGCGGAGGCGAATCGTTCTACTGGGCCTGCTCCCGTACCATTTTGGAACTGCTTTTCCATGGTTTAATACCAAACCGGAACGTGAGAACCAATCCGGGATCGGAATTCACGAAAAAACCTTCCGGCTTTTAGAAGCTTAGCGGGTAAGGTACGTTTAGTACCTAGAAGGTTCCCCTTAGAAGTGGCCTAAAATGATCCGAAGCAGGATATGTCTGACGCTTAGCCGATGCGGTCTTTTAGGACGGCTAAGTATGTTTTCAAGGCAAAGCCGCCTAAAAGCACTAATGTGGCAATGCGGATGACGCCGTCGAGGGTAAAAGCGGAGAGAATCCCCAGAACTGCGTAGACCAGCATGGCGTAGAGGAAACGACGGTTCATTTGGGCTGATTATACGTAAATGCGAGCTGCAGGCGGATTTCATTGCCCTTAAACGTAGTAGGGAGCGGAGGGAAGGGATACGAGGCGCTAATGCCGGCTACGGCGGCGCGGTCGAAGGCGGCGGTGCCGGAGGGTTCGGCGATGACTAGTTTGGGAACGCCCCCGCGGCGGTCGATGATGAACTGGATCAACACGCGGCCTTTGCGTCCGCCCATACGAGCGCTCTCGGGGATGACGGAGAGCCAGTTGGTGCGCACGGCGGTGAGAACTTGCACCAGATAGGGTTTGAAGTCGACTCCGGCGGGGTCACTGAGGAGTTGCAGATTGCTGCGGGCGGGTCCGTTCGAGGGGGCTTGGTTCTGGCTGGGGATGTTGGTGAATTCATCGATGTCGCCGATGGTGACTCCGGGGGAGGGCTGCGCGGGGGCGGGAGGAGAGGGCGGGTGCAGCGCTTCTTCGAGAGTACGGGCGATGGGGGGCAGCTTCGCGTTGGGGCTGGGATTCGTGCGCGGGGACGTTCCACCGGCGCCTACGGGTTCAAACGCCAGCTTGGGCTTTTCGGGTGGCGGGGGAGCGACGGAGGGAAGGACTCCAGGCGAGGCCAGGGGCGGCGGCGGGGCCGCGTCGGCTTCAATTTTAGGCGGCTCGATGGGAGCGGGCACGGCCGGGGCTGCGGCTGGCGCGGGGATGGGGGCTCGGAAGCGCGGGGCCTGCGGAACGGGGGCAGGCGGGGCGGAGCTGCGGACGTCCAGATCGCGTGTGATTTTGCCACGGTTGGGGTCGTGCTGGGTTAATTCCGGCGGAACGTAGAGCGGGACGGCTTTGCGAAGGTCGACCACGAAATCGGGGACGCGCTGGGGGAGCGGGGCGTTGATGGCGGTGATGACCACGGACAAGGCCACCAAGTGGTAGAGGACGGCGCCGGCGATGGCCAGGGCGATTCTCGAAGGAGGGATGGGCTCACGCCATTCGCGGAGCAGGTTCAGGTCATCATTACGATTGTGGGCGGGGCCGGGGGTGCGGTCAGTGTTCACGTGCTTGCCAGGGTCTTTTCCACCAAACGGTAATGCGCCTCAATCTTCTCCAGGATCTCAAAAGCGACTTCCAGTG
>JALYJH010000204.1 GCA_030775415.1 Acidobacteriota bacterium
ACCTTGATCCAGTCGACGCCATAGTGGGCGTGGTCGCGCACGGCGGCGCGCGCGGTCCAGGGGCCGTTGATGCCCTGCGCGTTCTGCCACACTGGGGATCCGGGAGCGAAGCCGAAGGGCGCGACGATATCGGGAGACGGATAATACGTAGCGCCGCGGGGATTCAGCGCGGGCCCGGCTACTTGCATGCGGGGGCCGGGGACCAAACCTTTATTGATGGCATCGCGCAGCTCGACGGTGGCGTAGGTGTAGGGCGAATTCATGTCCTGAATAGTCGTGAAGCCGGCGTTCAGATCTTTGAGGCCGTAGTGGAGCCCGGTGAAGGAGGCGCGCGCGTCGTTAGGCTCGGGGCCTTGCATCAGGTGCACGTGGCGGTCTATCAAGCCCGGCAGCACGGTAGCGCGGCTGAGATCGATCACGGGGACGCCGGCGGGGATCTGGATTTTATCAACGGGGCCTACGTCGATGATGCGCTCGCCTTTGATCAGGATCACTTGATTCGTGAGATTGGTTCCGGACTTGGGATCGAACATGCGTCCGGCGCGCACGGCTACGCCTTGCGGCGGCGGGGCCTGCATGTCCATGCGGTTGGCGTCCCAGGCGGGAGATTCGGCGCGCTTGGTCTGAGCGAAAAGGGCGAACGCGCACGAGACGAGCACGATTCCGAATAGAGTTTTCCTCATACAAGTCCTGGATCAGTATACCGTTTGCCGGCAAGTTACACTTGAGTTCAGTGGAGCGTTTTCTCGTTAAAAACTTCGGGTGCAGGGCGTCGCAGGCGGATGGCGCCGCGATTGAGGCTGGGCTGGCGGCGAAGGGGCTGGCGGCGGTGGGCGATGTCCAGGATGCTGACTTAGTGGTGTTGAACACTTGCACCGTGACCGCGACCGCGGATGATGAAGTGCGCCAGGTAGTCCGGCGCATTCATCGGGAGAAGCCCGGGGCGCGCATCCTGATCACCGGCTGCTATGCGCAGCGCGCGCCGGAGGAACTGGCGGCGCTCGAAGGCGTGAGCCTGGTAGTGGGGAATTCGCACAAGACGCGCATTCCGGAGTTCGTGACGGCTCTGGCTACGACGGCGGATTATCACGGGCAGATTGAGATTGGCGATATTTTTGCGCAGACGGATTTTCTTTCGGCTGCGGTGGAGGACGCGGCTGGGGATCGTACGCGTCCTAATTTGAAGATCCAGGACGGGTGCAATAACCGCTGCTCGTTCTGCATCATTCCTTACGTGCGCGGGCGCAGCCGCAGTGCGACGCCAGAGACTGTGGTGGAGCAGGTTCGTGCGCTGGCGGCCAAGTATCGTGAAGTCGTGCTGAGCGGGATCAATCTGGGGCGTTGGGGGCGCGATCTTGGCGGGCGGACGCGGTTGGCGGACTTGGTGCGGCGGCTATTGGAGGAGACTGCGATCGAGCGTCTGCGCTTGAGTTCCGTCGAGCCCATGGATTTCTCGGATGACTTGCTGGAGTTGATGACGGGCTCGCCGCGCATTGCCAAGCATGTGCATGCGCCGCTGCAATCGGGCTCGGACACCGTGCTGCGGCGGATGCATCGCAAGTACCGTCCGCGGCATTACGCGGATCGCATCTGGAAGGCGCGCGCGCTGATGCCGGAGTGCGCTGTCGGCGCGGACGTGATGACGGGTTTCCCGGGCGAGACTGACGATGAGTTTAGGCAGAGCTACGAGTTCATCGAGGGTCTGCCGTTTACTTACCTGCATGTCTTCACTTACTCGGAGCGTCCGGGGACGCCGGCGGCAGCATCGGCGGCGCAGGTTCCGATCGCCGTGCGCAAGGAACGCACGCGTGCTTTGCGGGATCTGGCGGCGCGGAAGAATCTGGAGTTCCGGCGGTCTATGGTGGGGAAAAGTCTGTCGGTCGTGACTCTGGACAACGGCGGGGCGCTCAGCGACAACTATCTGAAGGTGGCGCTGGCTGGGCCGCGCATGGCGAATCGCATCGAACGGATTCGGGTTGGCGGGCTGACTAAGGACGGGGTTTGTGAACGAGGCGCGCTGCCGGTGTTTTGAATCATCGGCGCTCCACGCCTTCAAACTTGGAATAACAAATGGCGCTGACTTTCGGCTTGCGAAGTATTTTATAGCCGGCTTCGGCATATTCAAACTTCTGGAAGCAAAATCGCTGGCCGCGAGTAGCTCTGGTGGCCGCGACATCGAGTTTTTGCTCGAAGGCTCCGTCCTCGCCTCCATACCGGCTCGTAACACGAAGCCACTCCTCCATCTGGCCTTCACGCAGAGAATAGACTTCTAAGCTGGATCCGATGACACCCGCCGCTCCTCCCGAATTCGTATCCACAATTAGTTCACCGAGACCGTCACCATCTATGTCGGATAGTTTGATGTCTTCAAGCCCCGAATGATGTTGCTCTTCTTCGAGTACCCGATCTTGGGTTACCCGCCATGCATTCTTTTGCTGCGCAAGGCGGACCAGGCGGCCGATGGACCAACAGTTACCTCCGGGATTCGCACCCGCAAAACTGTACTGTAAGACCGCAACGGCGTCATGGGTGGAGGGCAGTAAAAAGACTTTAAACTGCAATTCGCGCACTCGGGAGAACGAATTATCAGACATGTTTTTGGCCGCGCACATCTCAGTTTCATTGGCAGGCTCGCCTGCAATCGAATATTGCTTTTCCCCGGCAAGGGCGTCTGGGAAATCGATGGGCGGAAAGGCACCAGGTTCACGCCGGATAATCCTATGAACGGGTACGGCGACCCCTGAGATCTTCATTCCAGGAAAGATGGCCGCAAGTATTTCGAGTCGTAGCGATTCGTTTTTCGTTGGCTCCGCCGCGCGAAGGGACGCAAGGGATACGAGAGCTACACAGAGCAATCGGGCGGTTGACATCGCAGCAACCTGGAACAAATTACAGGGCCGAGGGCGGGATGCGGGTTTCGAGTGCCAGCACGCGATCTTCGAGTACGGAGAGACGCAGCTTCATATCACTATCGCTGATTTCGACGTTATGTACGCGCGCGTTCTGGCCTTTGGCGTAACGGTGAAACTCTGTAAGCAGGTTGGTTTCGATTTGGCGCATCGAGTCGAGGAGTTCATCCTTTTGGGCACGTATTTCACCTCTAAGGTCACCGACCGCTGAGTCGAGTTCCGCTTTCGTTACTGGTTTTTCGTTATCCATCTACTTCTCCCACCATTATAGTGCGCTCCGCCGTTACATTTCTCTGCGGTTTTCCAGGGATTTCGAGATCGTAACTTCGTCGGAAAACTCAATGTCGCTACCCACCGGGATGCCCATGGCGATGCGGGTTACTTTCATTCCCAGGGGTTTCAGCAGGCGCGAAAGATAAACGGCGGTGGCTTCGCCTTCGACGGTGGGGTTGGTGGCCAGGATGATTTCTTGCGCCTCGCCACGGGCGATGCGGTCCAGCAGACCTTTGATTTTTAGCTGCTCGGGGCCGATGCCGCGGAGGGGGGAAATGGCTCCGTTGAGCACGTGATAGATGCCGGGGAAGGTGCGGGTGGTTTCAAACGGCAGGATGTTGTGGGGTTCTTCGACTACACAGATTTGCGTCCGGTCGCGGTTGAGATCGCGGCAGTAGGGGCACAAGTCAGAATCGCTGATGTTGTTGCATTCGGCGCAGATGCCCAGGTTGTCTTTGACGTCGAGGAGCGCCGTGGCTAAACGCGCGGCGTCGTCGCGGGCGGAGCGCAGCACATGGAACGCCAGCCTTTGCGCGGACTTTTGGCCGACGCCGGGCAAGCGGCGGAACTCGTCGATCAGGCGCTGCAAGGGCGCGGCAAAGTCGGGCATCGGGTCTAGAGGAGGCCGGGAGGCAAACCCATGCCGCCAAGCATGCCGCTCATTTTCTTCTGGCTTTCTTCGTCCACTTTTTTGGTGGCTTCGTTGCAGGCGGCCTGCACAAGATCCTGCAACATTTCGACGTCGCCCATCACTTCCGGGTCGATCTTCACGCCGGTCACGTTTTTGTGGCCATCCATCTTGACAGTGACCATGCCGCCGCCCGAGGACCCTTCGACGCGGATCAGCGCGACTTCCTCTTGCATCTTCTGCTGCATTTTCTGGGCCTGCTGCATCATGGCTTGCATGTTACCGGGCATCTTCATAGGATTCTCCCACTCAGTTGTCTTTCAAATTTCTCACGGTGCGCACTTGCGCGCTGGGGAAAACTTCTTGGAAACGTTTTACTTCAGGGTGCGCCAAGGCGCGGGTAGTGGCTTCGTCTTCCGCCTGCCTGGGTGCGGCTGCGGCGGGCGCGGCTTGACGTGCTGCCTCGCCGATTTTGATCGTGACGCGTACCGGCCTGCCGGCGGCTTTTTTGGCGGCGGCTTCAAATTCGGCCTGCTTCAGGTAGAGCTGATACATCTTCGGCGTGGTGAACAGCAGTTCGTTTGGAGACTCGGCGAGTTCAGAATGCTCCAGGGCGTCGGCGACGTGCGTCAGCTTGGCTTCGAGCAGCGCGGCGTGCAGCCGCGAGCGGAGGTCGCCTCCACCGAGTGACCGTACGGGCGGAGCGGACGCTTGCTGTGGCACCGGCGGCGCAGGTTTGGGCGCAGCCGCGGTGCGGGGCGGGGGAGCGCTGCCCAGGTTCGCCAAGGCTTCCTCGATCGGCTGCAAGCGGCCGGCCTGGACCATCCGCAGCAGGCCCATTTCCAAGTGCAGGCGGGGTTGAAGCGAGCTCTGCAAGTCGCGGAAGAGGTCCAAAGATAGCTGCAAGTAACGGGTTAGATCTTCTTCACTAAACGGCTGTGCGGACTTAGCTAATTGCTGCTGCTCGGTGGGGGATGCGGCTATCAGACGGGTATCGCTGCCGGTGATTTTCACAACCACCAGATTGCGAAAGTGGCGGGCCAGCTCACGGGCAAAATGTTGCAGACTGCGCCCGTTCGCTTCGAGTTCGGCCACGACATCGAACATCTTTTGCGAATCGCCTTCGGCCAAAGCGCCGGTGACGCGGCCCAGGGACTCGAGCGAAAACATGCCCAGCAGCGTGCGTACTTCGGCGGCATTGAGTTTATTGCCGCAGCAGGCGATGGCCTGGTCGAGCGCGGAAAGCGAATCGCGCACGCTGCCTTCGCCGGCACGCGCGAGGACAGCGACGGCATCGGCATCGGCCGTGATGCCTTCCTGCTGCATAATCCATTCCATGCGCTTTACTAATTCCGCGAAATCGACGGAGCGGAAACTGAACTGCTGGCAGCGCGATACGATGGTCGAGGGAATTTTGTGGGATTCGGTGGTGCACAGCAGGAACACCACCCACTCGGGCGGCTCCTCCAGCGTTTTGAGCAAGGCGTTGAACGCTTCGCTGGTGATTTGGTGGGCTTCGTCGACGATGAAAACTTTGTAGCGGTCGCGCGCGGGGCGGAAGCGGACGCTCTCGCGCAGTTCGCGCATTTCGTTGATGCCGCGGTTGGAGGCGGCGTCGATTTCGATCACGTCCATGGACGATCCGGCGGCGATCTCCAGGCAACTGGCGCACTTGCCGCAGGGGTGGGGCGTGGGGCCTTGTTCGCAGTTCAGGCAACGGGCGAAAATGCGGGCGACGCTGGTCTTGCCTGTCCCGCGCTGGCCGGAAAAAATGTAGCCGTGGGCGATGCGCTGCTGGGTGATGGCGTTTTCGAGGGTAGTTTTAACGTGTTCCTGACTGATGAGCTCGTCAAATGCCTGCGGCCGGTACTTGCGCGCGATGACTTGATACATGGGAAGCGGTTGCGGATATGCCAGACCCCGGGTGATCCGCGGCACACGGGTTTAACCGCTACCGTTGCTTCCTTCCGGACCTGGCGGGGTTTGCAGCCGCCCGTTGCACGAAGCCCGGAGCCTGACAACT
>JALYJH010000205.1 GCA_030775415.1 Acidobacteriota bacterium
GGTGGGGGCGGGGCACGTGACGGGGTGCCGGAAGGCGCGCAATTATTGATCGTTCTGGGCGGCGATGGGACGCTGCTGTCGGCGGCGCGGGCGTTGCACGGGCGCGATATTCCGCTGTTCGCCGTGAACCTGGGGAACCTGGGATTTCTGACGGCGATTACGGTGGAGGAGTTATATCCGCAACTGGAGCGCGTTCTCAATGGCGATTATGAAGTCTCGCGGCGGCGCATGCTGCACACGGAATTGTGGCGCGCGGGGCAGCGGGTGGGATCGTACGAGGCGCTCAACGATATTTCGCTGGCTAAGGCGGATATCGCGCGCATCATCGATTTAGAAGTGCACGTGAACGATCATTTCATGTGCTTGTACAAAGCCGATGGGCTGATCGTTTCCACCCCTACGGGATCGACGGCGTATTCGCTTTCGGCGGGCGGTCCGATTATGGTGCCGGAAGTGGAGGCGCTGTGTATCACGCCGATTTGTCCGCACATGCTGACGAACCGGCCGGTGATTGTGCCGGTGCAAGCGATCATTCAGATCACTATCGGCGGCGATAACACCACTTACTTGACGGTGGACGGGCAGGTGGGCGAGCAGTTGGATAAAGGGGATCGCGTGGTGTGCTGCTGTTCGCAACACACGGTGCAGTTGATCCGGCCAGGGGGGATGCGGTTTTTCGATGTGCTACGCGAGAAGCTGCAATGGGGCGGGCGGTGAAGCGGCCGTCGCTGACCGGCTGGATTCTGACCGGATTAGTGGCGGGGGTGGTGTTCGGAGCGATGTGGCCGGGTCCGGCAAAACACTTTGGTTTGTTGGGCGCGATTTTTTTGCGGCTGATTAAGTCCATCATCGCGCCGCTGTTGTTCGCCACGCTGGTTTCGGGGATCGCGGCGACGGGCAGCCTCAAAGTGATGGGGCGCATCGGAGGCAAGGCGCTGGTCTACTTTGAGGTTGTCACCACGCTGGCGTTGTGTGTGGGGTTGGCGGCGGTCAATTTAGCTCAGCCGGGGAGGGGCGTGGCGCTGCCGCGGGAGGTAGCGGCGGGGACTGCGGTGACAAGCCCGGGACTCGAGGAAATACTGGAGCACACGTTTCCCACGAGTATCGTGGATGCGATGGCGCGTGGGGAAGTTTTGCAGATTGTGGTGTTCTCGCTGCTGTTCGGCATGGCTTGCGCGACACTCGGGGCGCGGGCGCGGCCGGTGCTGGAGTTATGCGATTCGCTCACGGGGATCATGTTTCGATTCACGGATTATGTGATGTGGTTCGCTCCGCTCGGGGTTTTTGGGGCGATTGCCGCTACGATTGGCGAGCGCGGGTTGCGGGTGTTGCTCAGCCTGGGTAAATTGGTGGCGGCGCTGTGGGCGGCGGAAGCTTTCTTTGTGGTCGTGGTGCTCGGCGCAGTGGTAGCGTTGGCGCGCATTCCGCTGCGGCGGTTCGTGGCAGCGGCGCGGGAACCGTTTCTGATTGCGTTCTCGACGGCATCGAGCGAGGCGGCGCTGCCGAAGGCTCTGGAAAATCTACAAAGGTTTGGAGTGCCGAAACATATCGCGGCGTTCGTGTTGCCGGCTGGGTACAGCTTCAATCTGGATGGGTCGACCCTATATTTGGCGCTGACTTCGATTTTTGTGGCGCAGGCCGCGGGTATCCGTTTACCATTGGGCACACAAATATTGTTGATGCTGACGTTGATGATTACGAGCAAAGGCGTGGCGGGGGTGCCGAGGGCTTCGCTGGTAGTGCTGGCGGCTACGGCGGCATCTTTCGGATTGCCCAAGGAAGGCGTGTTGTTGATATTCGGGGTGGACACGCTGATGGACATGGCGCGGACGTCAGTGAATATGCTGGGGAACTGTCTGGCGGCGGCAGTGGTGGCGCGTTGGGAGGGCGTGGATCTGCGGGAGGAGAGCGTGGCTGTTTCTTAGGGGCGCGTGGGCGGGGGAGCGAGTACTGCCAGGATGACCAGGCGTTGGTCACCGCAGTTGCGGACGCTGTGGATTACGCCGGAGGGGGCGAAGGCGCCGCCTCCGGCAGAGACGAATTGGGTTTCGCCGCCGACTTGAATTTCGGCTTCGCCTTCGAGGACTACGTAAAGTTTGTCTTGTCCGGCGTGGGCATGGGCGGCGTGCTGCTGGCCGGGCTCGAAACAGTTGAGTCCGGCAAAGAGGGTTTCGCCGCTCGCAAGGTCGGTCTTCGCCATTTTCTCGGGGGAGAATTTGGCGTGCGCGGCGAGGTTCTTCAGGATCATTCAGGCGGTGGCGGCGACGCCCAGTTTCTTGAACCAGGGAGTGGCGCCTTTGAGGGCGGCGTTTACGGCGTTGATGTTTTCCACGCCCTTAGTGGAGAGGAAATCCTCCAGCGCCGAGAGGCCTTTGGTGGCGTAGATGGGCATGCCGTCCTTCCAGGTGGCGCGGCCGCAAAGAACCCCGGAGTAATCCGTGCCGGCATCGGTGGCCATGCGCAGGCTTTCTACGAACTGGGCATTGCCTACGCCGGCGCTTAAATAGATGAAAGGTTTCGTGGCAACGGCGGCGGCTTTGCGGAAGTGGTCCATGGCTTCGGACATTGAGTAGGCCTTTTCGCCCTTATAGACGGAACTGCCTTCCACGAATTCGGCGTTGATGGGGACTTCTACTTTGAGGACATCCACTTTATATTGCGGTTTGGTGAATTCCTGCATGCTGCCGATGACTACCTTCGGCTTGAGTTTGGCGAATTCCAAACCTTTTTCATTGCCGCCTTTCGGATCGTAGCCAACGAATTCGAGGAAGAAGGGGATTTGGTTATCTTCGCATTCGGAACCGATGCGCTCGATGAAGGCGTGTTTGATGTCGTTGACTCTCGGCTCGTCGAAGGGGGAATAGTAGATCAGGATTTTAACGGCGTCAGCGCCCCAGTCGGCTATGCGCTTGGCGGAAACGAGGGGGAGCAGGTCGGGCAAGCGGCCGGGCTTAGTGTTGTCGTAGCCGGATTCTTCGTAGGCCAGCAGGAGGCCGGCGTTTTTGGAGCGAGCTTTGGCGGCTTCGAGGCCAAACTCCGGATCGAGGAGAATCGCGGAGGCGTGCGGCGTGAGGATGCGCGTGACCGCTGTTTTGAACTCCGACATCATTTCATAGGTGATGGCGTTTTGATCGACGCCTTTGGCGGAGGCTAAGGATTTTTGCAGGCTGCCGCGCTGATCCATCGCGGCGGCGGCGATGATTCCGTCTTTGTTCGATAGTGCCTTAAGGTGCTGGAGTTTGCCGGGAGAGATTGCCATAACCTATTTTACGCGCTTTGAGTCCATTGTTTCAGGCGGCGGAAAAATGCTTGCGCTCGCGACACGTCGCGCAGGATTTGCGATTTGAGAGCCGGTGGAGATTCAAACTTGCGTTCTTCGCGGAGGCGGCGTAAATACTCTACGTGAATTTGCCGGGGAGCTGGCTCGGCGAGAGGATCCAGCAAAAAAGTTTCGATGGTGAGTTGTGGATGGGTGGACTCGAAGGTCGGGCGGTAGCCGATGTTGGTAAGGGAATTCCAGCAGCGGGAAGATTCCTCGTCAAATGTTCGCGTGATGTAGACGCCAGTGGCGGGGAGCACTTGGGCGTGGGTGCGCAGATTGAGCGTGGGCACGGTCTGTTTCGATCCGATGCCGTGGCCGGGGACTACCGCGCCCGCCGTAGAATAGGGGCGTCCCAGAAGGCGGGCGGCTAGGGCAACATTCCCGGATTCAACGGCGCGGCGGATTTCGCTCGAAGAAACGGTGCGCGCGCGGCGTTTTACAGGAGTGAGCACGCGGGTTTCGAAGCCAAAGCGCTGGCCTAGCTGCGTGAGAACCGTGGTGTCTCCGGCTTGATCGTGTCCGAAGCGGAAATTGCTGCCGACGATGACCACGCGGGCGCGGAGGGCTTTCACCAGGACGCGTTCGACGAACTGTTCGGGCGTCCAGCGGGCCATTTCGCGGGTGAAGGGGAGGACTAGCACGTACTCGATTCCATGGCGCGCCAGGACGGAGCAGCGTTCGGCTTGCGTCGTCAGCAAGCGCGCGGCACGTTGGGGGGCGACGATGGAGGCGGGGTGCGGGTCGAAAGTGAGGACGGCTGGCTGTAAACCTTTTTCCCGGGCCGCGGTGGTGACTTCGTGTAGTAACAACTGGTGGCCGGCGTGGACGCCGTCGAAGTTGCCGATGGTCACGGCCACCGGCTCGAAGGCGGCGGCTTCTTCTAAAGACCGGGCTACGCGCATGCTAAAGCGGGACCTCTAATTCCAGGCCATCGTAGGCAAGGTGCACGTTGGGCGGGAAGGTGGCTTCGGTTTCGGCATGCGGGAGATCGTGGCAGATGTGGGTGAAGTAGGCCTGGCGGGGTTGCAGCTGCCTGACGGATTCCAGACTCTGGACGACGGTTGAATGAGTGGGGTGGGGGCGGTGCCGTAAAGCATCGAGGAACAAGACGTCCAGATTCCGTAGAAGCAACTTTGAGGCATCGGGGATTTCGCTGTGATCGGTGAGATACGCGGCGTTGCCGAAGCGGAAGCCCAGCGTTACGCCGCGGCCATGCAGGAGGGGGATGGGGATGACGCGGAGTCCGTAGAGCTCGAACGGCTCCTGGGTGATGGTATGGAGATCGACGCGGGGGGCGGAGGATTGCGAGGGCTCGGGATCGAAGGCGTAGCGGAAAACGCGGCGAACGATGTCGAACGTTTCGACGGTTCCGTAGATGGGGATGGACATTTTCTGGTGGTAATTGAGGGGGCGCACGTCGTCGAGGCCGAGGATATGGTCGGCGTGGGCGTGGGTGTAGAGAATGGCATCGACGCGAGCCACGCCGGCGCGCAGGGCCTGGGCGCGGAAGTCGGGGGTGGTGTCAATAAGCACGTTCTTGCCGGAGTACTGCATGAGCACGGACGGGCGGAGGCGGTTGTCGCGCGGGTCTGTCGAGGCGCAGGTAGAGCAGGTGCAGCCGATGGTGGGGACTCCTGAGCTGGTGCCGGAGCCTAGCACCTTTATGCGCAGAAGATCGGACATCAGGATGACGCGGGGGCGTCCTCCGCGGATTTTTCCAAAGGCTTGCAATCGGATACCTGCACGAAGCGGAAGCGGAGTTCGGTGAGGGCGTTTTCGATCAAGCGCTGCTCTTCGAGCGCGAGATTGCCGCGGGTTTTTTCGGCGATCATGGCGAGCAGGTCGATGGCGTGGCGCGCGGCTGCCAGGTTGGGCGGGGCTTCAGTCTCCTCTCCGAAGCGCAAGAGGCCCATCTGCATTTCGGCCTGGGTCTTGAGCGAAAAGACTAGAAATTCAAAAGTGGGTGGTGGGAGGGGAAATTCGGAATCACTCATGGTCTTTATTCTTAGTGTAGTTTGGAATGGATGTCTTCGCCGGAAGAAATAACGGACTTGTTGGGGCGGCTGCTGGAGCGGCAGGACGCGATGGAAGAGCGGCTATTGAGGATGGAAGGGGCAATGGGATTGCGAGCGGAGGCGCCCGCGCCATCACCCCCGGACCCGGTGCGCGAGATTCTACCACCGCCATTGCCGCCGTCCGCGCCTCCTCCACCACTGGTTACTGCGGCTGCGGCGGCGCCATCGCTTGAAAACACCTTCGGATTGGGGTGGTTGAACCGGGTGGCGGTGGTCACGCTGATCTTCGGCGTGGCATTCCTGTTTAAGTATGCGGTGGACAATGAGTGGATAGGTCCGGGGATGCGGGTGGCTTTGGGGGTGGCGGGGGCAATGCTGTCGCTTTTTGCGGGCGAATGGATTTCGCTGCGGGGGCAGCAGGTTTTCGCGCGAGGGCTGACGGGATTGGGGCTGGCGCTCTTATATTTATCGTTTTACGCGGGGTTTGGGTTTTA
>JALYJH010000206.1 GCA_030775415.1 Acidobacteriota bacterium
GGAATGATATTTACAGATTGGAGTATGCCCCAAGATTCTTTCAGCCGCATTTTCGTAATAAAATCTGCTGGCAAATTGGCGCAATCTGGAGGGTTAATGTCTCGAACTTACAGGATCTTGGCGGACTGATCGATGCAACCTGCAGGGGCCAGACGGACGCACGGGCGCATGATCCGGTCCGGCTGGTGCAAAAATACTTGGACGATTTGTCAAAAGATCCAGCCACTTCTTTCTTGGTGCTCACGGCCTCCTCCCGTTGGAAAAACTCGCCGGAATTTGCGCAGTATCAAAGCCAAGCAAAAGACCTTATTCTTTCGACGAATCTGGGGAGCGGACCCGCAGGGTGTCTTGAGGTCGTCAAAGTTGTGCGGTCAGGTCTAACAGAAGTGCAAGCGATTGGTTGCTCCATAGAACTTCGCGACAAAATCACAGATTTGCACTTTAGTGTCGTTCAAAAGCCGGGAACCAAGCGGTGGGAGATCGATGAAATCCGCATTGAATGAAAGCTTCACGAAAAAATGGCCTCCCTTGCGGGAGGCCTGGAGGTTTACTTCTGGAGGATAAGTCTTACGCCAAGTTAGGGATCTTGATGATTTTCTTCTGGATCGCGTACTGCACCAGTTGCGCCTTGTTGTGAATGTCGAGCTTCCGCATCAAGTTAAACTTGTGGGCTTCGACCGTTTTGACGCTCAGGTTCAGATCGCAGGCGATTTCTTTTACAGAGTTGCCTTCAGCCAGCATTTTCAGGACTTCGCGTTCGCGAGTCGTCAGAGTGGCGAAGCGCGGCAGGCGATTGGCGGATTTAATCCGGCTGCGGAAGTCATCCACCAGCTGCGACAGCATCCGGGGGCTCAAATAACTTCCGCCGCGGCAGATATCGCGCACGGCTGCAACGAGTTGTTGGCTGGGACTGTCTTTCAAAACATAACCGCTGGCGCCCACTTCCATGCCTTCCACTAAATAATCTTCGTCGTCGTACATGGTCAGGAACAGGACCTTGGTTTCCGGCCGGTTTTTCTTGATCTGGCGGGTAGCCTCAAAACTACTTAGCCCCGGCATGCCTATATCCATGAGCACCACGTCCGGGCGCACTTCATTTGCCTTTTCGACGGCGTCGCCGCCATTAGGAGCCTCGCCGACCACTTCCATATCCGCTTCCGCGGAAATTAGGGTCCGGATCCCTTGACGGAACAAGGTGTGATCGTCCGCCAGCATGATTCGAATCTTCGCCATGTTTATTCCGTCTCCGTTATCTTGCCTACCGCGTCGTTAAGCGAACGCCCTACTTAGCTATCGGCAGTTCAATGGAAATCTTTGTACCTCGTTTTGGACCTTCCACGCGGCTTTCCGCCTGGAACTTGCCGCCCAGCAGGGCAACTCGCTCCCGCATCCCCGACATCCCGAAGGATTCGCGTTTTTGAAAAGCTTCTTCCACGTTGAACCCGACGCCGTTATCCTCCACTATCAGCTTCAAAAATCCATCGGCCGAAACTAGCGAAATGTTTACGAGCCGCGCATTCGCGTGCTTTCCAATATTGTTAAAGCATTCCTGCACAAGCCGATAAGTAATGACCTCGGTCTGCTGCGGCAGCGCACCCATCTTGGCCAGTTGCAGCTTGACCCGGCACGGATGTAAACGCTGGAAACGATTGATTAACTGGCGCAAGGCCGCTCCCAGCCCTAATTGCTCCAGGACCGCCGGGCTCAGCGCCGAGATCAGGCGCCGCATCTCAAGGATGGTCCGTTCCGTCAGATCGCGAGCCTCGCCCAGCTTCAACCGCAACTCGGATTCGCTCTCCGGGAGTGCCTGTTCGATCAATTCCATTTGCAGGCGGATACACAGCAGGCTCTGCCCGGCTTCGTCATGCAGCTCCCGGCTGATGCGGCGGCGCTCCATTTCCTCGACGTGTAACATGTGCTCGGCCAGGCGCCGGACTTGCTCCTCGCGCTGGGCTAGGTCTTCCATGAGCCGGGCCTTCTCAGCTGCCATCAGGCACCGCTCCGCCGCGGCGGCGAGCAGCTCCTGTTCTCGCGGTAGCCATTCGTAGGAGTTCGCAAACCCGAACTGCATCACCCCGGCTGTACGCCCGTTGGCAGCCAGCGGAATCGACCAGCAGGAGGCGTAGCGGTGGTGCCACTGTTCGTCAAGCAAGAAGTCAGAGTGACTCTTGCCGTCCATGTAGCGCAGCTTCGAAAGCTTGCGCACCAACCCCGGCCGGTTGGGAATCGACAGCGCGCTCGCATGCGGGGCTCCCGCCTGCAGCACCCACTCCGAGCCGTCCTCGTTCAGCATGTACAAGCGCCCGGCGTCGGCCTTACACACGTGCACCAGCGATTCCAAAAAACGCCGCAACAGCTCTTCCAAATTCCGCGATTCCAGCTCAATGCGGAACAGCTCATAAAAAGCCGTCGTTTCCGCCTCGCGGACCTGATAATACGCGTTGTTCAGCGTCAAAATGACGCAAAAATGCAGCTGCTCGCGGACCCACTGAAAGTTCGCATGCTCATCCGGCAGCAGGGACACCAGCAAAGGCGACAGCAACTGGTCGTATTCCTGTAGCGCCTCCAGAATGGCGCTCGGCGGTAAATTCAGCTTCGCCAGACGCCGCCCGTTGTATTCCACCTGTTCAATGAAATGCAAGGGCGCTTTTCCCTGCGACAATATGCGCGAAGCCGCCCCCGGAGTGATCTGCGCCAACGCTATCCTCTGCTTGGGCTCAAACGCCAGAGTTCGCAGACGGCTCATGAACTTGCGGTCAATCTGATCCGCGTGCGGTTCCAGCAGAACTGCCAGGCGGTGCAGATGAACACGTAGCTGGTCGCTTAATACATCGGCGGCGTCGGCTAGTTCAGGGGATAGTTGTGCGGTTTGGTGCACGCTTAGAGGATGATCGGCACTCTAAGGTCTTCTCTTTAACGCTAACCTGCCTCAGATCAACGTGGGCGGAGTCGGCTTTCGGCAGATCAACCGGGAAAGCCCTACCTGCCCGCACTTCGGACCGCGGATCGCCAGGGAAGCCGCTGGATGAACCAAAACCTACCGCGGGAATGTGTTCGATTATTTCTTGCCGTCGCCGCTCGCCGCGAGCAGCGCTTCTACTTGCGGCATGTAGCCGCCGTGTTCGATATCGGACTGGTTCCAATCACGCACGATCATTCCCTGCGGATTGATCGCGAAGAGATGCGGGGAATCGAAGGAGGGACGCTGCGGGGTGGCCTTGAAATACCACATCGCGGTCTGCCCCGAGTCGAATAGAATCGGCACCGTGGTTTTGGTCTCACTGATATATTTCGCTACGGTTGCGGTATTATCCGGAGGCAGCACGATGGCCAGCACCGCCAGTTTTGCGCCCATCTTAGCCTTCAGTTGCTCCAGCTCTTTACTCAGCGGTTTCGAAAGAGGCCGGTCGGTTTTCATGTAATCGATCACCAGCCAACGCCCGCGGTAGTCGAGGACGTCATACGCTTTCAGGCTAGTATCGGGCAGCGCGAAGCTCGGAGCACGGCGCCCCGAGAGGCCCTGGCCTCCACTGAGCGCAGCGACAGCTAACGCTAGAACTGCTCGTTTTTGCATTTTAGTCATCAAGATAATTTTATACGGCAGCGTGCGCCGCTTTTGCCGCCAGCGCCGCCAGTGATTCCCGGTACGGCTCGCGCGCGATCCCGTGTTCGCAGATGATGGCAGTCACGTAGCGCGCCGGGGTTACGTCGAATGCTGGATTCTCCACGTGAATGTTTTCGGGTGCGACGGCTACTCCGAACACATGCGTGACCTCGCTGGCCGGACGCTGCTCGATCGGAATTTGATCGCCGCTCCCTAATGTCAAATCGAACGTCGACACCGGAGCCGCCACATAAAACGGCACGCCATTCTCTTTTGCGAGCACCGCCACCGAATAGGTCCCTATCTTGTTAGCAACGTCGCCATTCGCAGCGATACGATCTGCCCCTACCACGACGCAGCCGATGCGCCCCGAGCGTAAAAAGTGCCCGGCCATATTGTCGGTAATGAGCGTGACGGGGATGCGGTCCTGTTGCAGTTCCCAAGCCGTAAGTCGCGCGCCTTGCAGAAACGGACGCGTTTCGTCGGCAAATACATCGATCTTTTTCCCGGCCTCCACCGCCGCCCGAATCACGCCCAGCGCAGTGCCATAACCCGCGGTAGCCAGCGCCCCTGCATTGCAGTGAGTCAGCACGGTTTTGCCGTCCGGCACCAACGCCGCCCCATGCCGTCCAATGGCCATGCAAAGAGCAATATCCTCCTGCCGCACCTGCTGCGCTTCCTCAATCATGCGGGCGACGATCGCGGCGGGAGATTGCCCCTGCAAGCTGGCGCGTACCCGCCGCATCCTTTCGATGCCCCAGAACAGGTTCACGGCCGTGGGCCGTGTCGCCGCCAGCGTGTCACAAACCGTCTCAAAATCCGCCCCCTGCTGCACGCCCAGCGCGACCCCCATGGCCGCCGCCACACCGATCGCCGGCGCCCCGCGAATCACCATGGTCTTAATCGCCTCGGCGACCTCCTGGTACGTCCGGCACGTCACAAACACCCGTTGGCGCGGCAGCAGGCGCTGATCGATCATGACCACCCCGCCCGCGGTCCATTCAATTGTTTCCACCATGAACTTCCATTGTGACGCAGAAAAGAGGGACGGAGCCTGATTATTGCCCCAAATCGCGAACGTACAGGTTTGGAACAGAAATCAGGCTCCGTCCCTCTTTTCTCGGCCGGCCCCGCTTCGGCGCCGGCGTCCCAAAAACGCGCCCAGAAAAAGTGCACTCCCGAAGTTGCTCTTCCTCCTCCGGAGAAGCCCCATCCTGCAACCACGCCGCCCATTCATGCGGAGCGCACAGACCCGGCGCTTGCCCCACACCGAACGCAGGAGCCAAGCCAAGATGACAGCGCGCGCTCGACCACGGATATTGCTCCGGGTCGTCCACCAGATTCGCCCGCACCGGGTTCAGTTCCACGTAGCGCAGCGCCATCCGCAGGTGCCGTTGGCCCAAAGCGCAAGAATAAAACCGGCTCTGCCAGATATGTCCGCGGACTTCACCCCTCAGGGCGTTGATCCGCACGGAGTATTCACCCAGCAAAGCCCGTAACCCCAGGGCAAAAGAATCCCGCCGCCGTGGAATCGCGATCAAATGAAAATGGTTGATCATCAGGCACCACGCCAGCACGTCAATCTCATGTTGTTTTGCACGCTTGATCAGGCGGCGCAGAAAGAACTGACGGTCCGCATCGTTGAAAAATACCGGTTGCCGGTAATTTCCCCTCTGCGTGATGTGATGAGGAAGTCCGGGTACGACGAAACGTGGCACTCTGGGCATGCCTTTAAGTGTCCGCGCGCCGGCTTTATCTCATGCCGAAATGAACCGTGTCGTTAATGAACCGTGTCGTTAATGAACTGTGTCGTTAATGAACTGTACTGTTTCGGAACAATAATCAGGCTCCGTCCCTATTTTTGGCGCAGCACGGAGATAATGTCGTCGGCCGTGATCACACCGGTCAGCCTGTCGTCTTCATCCACTACCGGCAGCGCTAATAGATTGTACTTGTCGAACAGCTCCGTCACCCTATCCTGGCGTTCCTTGACCGGCACTTGAATCAGCGTCTCCGCCGCCAGCGTCGAGAGCAGTTGATCACCTTGGTGCAGGAACAAACGCGCCAGCGGCACACTTCCTTTCAGCCGCTCCTCAGGATCCACCAGGAACAAAGTGTTGAGCGTCTCCAGCAAGTCCTCGTTGTCTTTGAGCGCCCGCAGCGCGTCGGCCACCGTCGCCGTTTCCGGTAACGAAACGTACTCCGTATTCATC
>JALYJH010000207.1 GCA_030775415.1 Acidobacteriota bacterium
GACGATCATCTGGCGATCGCGCTGGTGGTCTTCTTCAATAGTGTCGCCCTTGGGGATGGCACGAAGCTGCAGTAGGGCCACGCGGGCGGTCTGGTAGTACATCGCCTTGGCGACGTCCGGGCTGGAGATCAGGCCTAATTCTTTGAGCTTGGGATCCCACACATCCCACAGCGCACAAAGATCGGCGCGCGCCTCTTCCAACGTCGAACCATATTCTTTTAAGTAGAAACCAGGTTCTTGGGTGAGCTTCGGATTGACTTTGCCGGAGCCGTGGCCAAGCGTTTCATGCATCGCCGTCAGCAGAGCAGCGGCTTCGTCGCCGTATTTTTTGGCGATGGCGATTTCCTCGGGCGAGGCTCCGAATTCTTCGACGGCGCGTGTGCCGCTCGCTTCCGAAATCGCTCGCGAGCTACTTAATAGCAGGAAACTCTTGCTGCCGTATTTCTCCCGGATTTCATTTTCGTTGGGCAGATTGTCGCCGACGGTATTGACGTGGAAGTCGCCGGTCTCGATCACGGTTTCGACGGCTTTAGCGCGCGGCGGAGTGCCGCCTTGCTTTTTATATTTGTCATCCCAGGGTGCATGGTTTTCGAAATATTGGGCGTTGGCGGCGAGCTTCGAGGAATCGGTCTTGGTGTCACGAATCGAAACGATGCTCTGGGATGTGCCCTTGGTGGCGCGCGCGTCGCGATACACTTCGATAAACCCATTGGCGAAGTCGACATCGGCGTCGTTCTGGGTCCAGTCAACGTCGAACTGGAGCCAATCCGCTCGCTCGCCGGTTTGATAGTAACGGATCAGGTCGCGCAGAACTTTTTGTTGAGCCGGGTCGGCGTAGGGGATGGCCTTCTCAAAAGCTTCGTTGGCTTTGCGTAAATATTGGGCGTAAAGGCCGGGCGGTACTTTGCCGTCCGGGGTGCCGGCGCGATACACTTCTTCGATCAGCGACCCGTCGGATTTTCGCGTGACGCGCGAGTTCAGCGGATAGTGCTCTTTGAAATTCTTGAGATCGGCCAGCTTTACACCGGAGTAGAAATTGTTAGCGCTTGCTTGCAGGATATCGAGGTCGCCTTTCGGGCTCTTGGCGGTGATGAGCGGCTCGAAATTCAGGTCGAAGAGCGAAGGCCGCAGGGCGTCCAGTTCTTTTAGGAGATCCGGCTCGCTGAGAGTGCCAAGAGCGCCTTTGCGTTTGACGGCGAGCACGGCGGTTTTCAGGTCTTCAAAGGAAACGTCGGGAAGAAACTTTTGCGCGGTGATTTCCTGATGATTCCCTTTGTTCGTCCAGAAGAGTTTAGTGAAAGACATGATCTGCGGCAGCAGGCGCGGGTCAATGGCGTCGGGGTGGAGCGCCATCGCATCCAGGATGCGTTTCTGGCGGAGGCCGAAGCGGGAATTCTGGTCGTAGATGATCGGGTCAATGGCGATCGATGCCTGCGAAAGCCAATAGGCCAGGATCTGTTGACGCGGCTGTAATGAGCGAAAACTTTCGGCGCGTACTTGCACGAAACCGGTGGATCCGACGCGGTCGACCAGGGCCCCGCCAGCCGTCTTATCCTGGGCCGCCGCGAGCGCGGCGAGGACCAGCAGAAGCACTAGTTTCTTTCCTGATTTCGTGCGAGGATTTATGAAGGAAAGAGGGGACATGATTCAGCATACAGCGATTGTCGCGTTTTTGGCTTTAGCCAGCCTGGGTTTGGGTGCTCCGGTGAAGGTGGACTTGAAAGATTCCATGGGGAACCCGGTGGGCACCGCTACCATCACCGAGGCCAAGCGGGGCGGAGTTTTGATTCACTTGAAGCTGCACGGGCTGCCGGTGGGTGAGCACGCGGCGCACATTCATCAGGTGGCGAAATGCGAAGGGCCGGCGTTCACGACGGCGGGTGGGCATTTTAATCCTGATATGAAGCAGCACGGTTTGGACAATGAGAACGGTCCGCACGCCGGCGACATGCCGAATTTCACTGTCGCCGGAAAGAAGGGCAAAGCGGACGCCACGCTGGTGAATACGCGCGTCACGCTGACGGATGGTCCGCATTCAGTGTTTACTAACGGAGGCACTGCGCTGATGATTCACGCGCAGAAGGACGATATGCATACGGACCCCACGGGTAACGCGGGCGCTCGCATCGCTTGCGGGACCATTACCAAGTAGCCACTTTCACGCTTCGGGATTGGCGACGAAGCGGTAACCGATGCCACGCACGGTTAGCAGATGGCGGGGCTTTGCGGGGTCGTCCTCCAGGTAGCGGCGCAGACGCACGATGAAGTTGTCGATAGCGCGCGTGTCGGTGTCTTCGCGCATGCCCCACACTTCCTGCAGCATGCTCTTTCGCGAGACAGCTTGGCCTTCGTGTTCAATCAGAAAACGCAGAATGCTGGCTTCCATCAGCGTCAGCGGGTAGACTTTGCCCGCGGT
Source organism: Acidobacteriota bacterium (assembly GCA_030775415.1). Taxonomy (GTDB): domain Bacteria; phylum Acidobacteriota; class Terriglobia; order Bryobacterales; family Bryobacteraceae; genus Palsa-187. The sequence continues at coordinate 2,417 of JALYJH010000207.1, forward strand.
ATGCACTTCCAGTAGATTGAAGTAAACGGATTTCTCGCTGAATTTATAGGATTCTTTGGCTTCGGATTTGGCGGCGCCAGGCGCAGGTGCCGTCGAGCGCAGCCATTGCTTGCGCCGTAGAAGGCTGCGGATACGCGCGATTAAAATCGAGAGCTCGAAGGGCTTGGGCAGATAATCGTCGGCTCCGGCGGCGAAACCTTCGAGTACGTCTTCAGGCCGGCCGCGAGCGGTTAGCATCAACGTGGGCACGAACTGGCCGGCTCCGCGCATTTCCGACACAACCGTGAAGCCGTCCTTGACGGGCAGCATGACGTCCAGAACCACCAGATCGAAGGGGGGCTGGTCATGTTCGGGGAGCAGTAATTCAAGCGCGGCTTCGCCGGTCTCGACCGCTTGCACTTGATAGCCTTCGGCTTCTAGATTGAAGCGCAGGCCTTCGGCCAAATGCTGTTCGTCTTCGACGATTAAGATGCGGTCGGGGGTGCTCATTTTGCTATTGGCAGTTGCAGCACGAAAGTACTGCCGCGCCCCGGTCCGTCGCTTTCGGCCCACACTCGGCCGCGGTGGCGCTTGGCGACAGAGCGGACGATAAAGAGTCCTAAGCCGGTGCCTTTGACGCGGGTGGCAAGGGGGCCGGAGACACGGTAGAAGCGTTTGAAGATCTGCTTTAACTCGGATTGCGGAATGCCGGGGCCGTTATCTTTAACGCGCACCTGCACAAAGCGGTCGCCTATATTTTCCGTTTCGATGTTCACGCGTACGTCTTTGCCGGAGTATTTGACGGCGTTATCGATCAGGTTGGAGACGGCGGCGCGGACTTCGTCTTCATCGCCCTGAATAATCACGGGAGGCCCGGGGCTATAAGTGAGCGCCTCGGCTGGCACATGATAGAGGCGGCGCGCGCGGGCCAAGCATTCTTCGATAATGTCTCCGAAATCGATGGCGGAAACATTGAGCGCCCGCTTGGTCTGGCCCGTGCGTCCGGTGCGCAGGATCTGTTCGATGGTACCCAGCAGGCGGTCGCTGTCGTCGAGCATGGTGCGGTAAAATTCCTGGCGCTTCGGCTCGTCGACGGCGCGGGTTTGCAGGGTTTCGAGGTACAGGCGGATGGAGGCGACGGGTGTTTTCAGCTCATGCGTCACGGCGTTAATGAAAGCATCGTGCTGGGCGTTGCGGCGGACTTCGCGGACTAGAAAAGTGGTGTTGAGCACGATGCCGGCGATTACGGTCAGCACCAGCAGGATGCCGAAGAACAGCAGGATGCCGTTGCGCCAGCCTAGCAGGACCCAGCCGACGTAGAGCAAGACGATAAACGAAATGAGTCCCGCACCGAGCGCGATGAAGACCGCGATGGAGGTGCGCCGTCCGCCGACAACCATGCTTTCAGCTTAGCCCGTAGCGCGGCTAGATGGTCAACGCCGAAAACCACCAATAGAGGACAAACTTCCGGGTTCCTGCGGGCCCTTAAGCAGACGTCGCCGACGTTCGACTGGATGGCGTGCGTGGTTTAAGCGGCGAGTTCAGCGGCTTCTTGTTGGCGCGCCAGGACTTCGGGCTTGACCAAGCGAACGCCCCACACCAGACCGACCGACTTCAATAGCTTGAGCGTGATCCAGGAGATGTCGAACTCATACCACAGCATGCCGTGGCGTGCCGAGGTCTGATGCGCGTGGTGATTGTTGTGCCAGCCTTCGCCGAACGTCAGTACGGCTAGGATCAAGCTATTGCGCGAATCGTCGGCGGTTTCAAAGCGTCGCGAGCCGAAGATGTGCGTGGCGGAATTGATCAGCCAGGTGCAGTGGAGTCCGTACACGATGCGCAGGCAGAAGCCCCACAGGAACATGGGCCATCCCCCAAAAACCAGGAGCGCGATGCCGGTGGCGACCACCGGAATCCAGTGGTACGTATTCAGCCACCAGTAGAACTTGTGGCGGGCCAGATCCGGAGCATGCTTTGCCATGAAGGCACTGTTGTTATGATTGGTCTCGCCGAATACGATCCAGCCCATGTGTGACCAGAACGTGCCCTCGCGCGGCGAGTGCGGGTCGCCGTCCTTATCGGATTTCGCGTGGTGGACGCGATGCGTGCCCACCCAGAACATGGGTCCGCCTTCGAGGGTCATGGTGCCGCAGACGGCGAAAAAGTATTCGAGCCAGCGCGGACATTGATAGGACTGATGCGTATGAAGCCGATGATAGCCGAGGCTAATGCCCCAGCCGACCGCGACCCAATGCAAGGCAAGCGCCATGAAAAAGGCTTTCCAACTGAAACAAAAGAAAGCGGCAAGCGCGCCGATATGAAGGCCGGCAAGGATTAGCGTGGTGACCCAATTGATCTTTTGGCCGTTAGCGAGGTGGATCGCGTGTTTACTCACTTATGACTCCGCAGAAGTAGAGTAGCAGCGGAAACGGGAGGGAATTGTAAGAGTTGTGTAATTTCGATTTTTGGATTCAGTAGGATACGGTGTTTACCTGAGATTGGCGTGCGAATTTGGGAGTGCCGGCGTTCTCACCGAATGTCACATTAGCTTCACTCCCCGCTCGTAAAGGGCGCAGCGTGCGTGCTTCTTCACTTCTTCATTTCGATGATTTGCTTTCGCTTGAATTAGCCGGATATCGTCGTCTGTCCCGACAACCGTGAGAACCTGAATTCCGGTAGCAACAAGAACCGCATCTTCGGAATCGAGAGCCTCTATGGCCGTGAATCGAGCCTTTTCCGAAAAACCGGGATTTGAGGCCTCATGCTCCAAGATGAATTCGCGCAGGAGGTCAACATCTCGGATATGACTGGCTGAATCTCTAGCCATTCGAACCTCGCACCGTGCGGACCATTGCAAACAAACCAGTGCCAGACGGCGGCATCAATTGGTTCAGTGGATCGCCTGAGGCGAGGATGCTCTCCGTACCGGCTCGTTGTTCCGATTATCGACGAGGAATCCACTCGGCATCAGGTCGGATTACTTCTAAATATGGACCAGTTGACCGTGTTCGCCATGCTCGGTCAGACTTTCTATGACCATCTGGACGACTTCCCTGACGTTTTTGAGCGCCTCTTGCTCCGTATTGCCCCAGGTAGCGGCACCCTGGTGGACTAGCGCTGGGCAGTAGGCATGCCAGCGGTCCTCGTCTGGTTCAACCACCACGTTGAAAGTGTAGGTCTTCATGGTAGCGTTCGAGCTTGATTCTAGCCTAGCCTATTTGTTGCCTACCGCCAACAGGGTTTCGAAGTGCGGGGATTCTTCTTCGCGGTGGACGATGGAGATTTCTACGTGTTTGAAGCCGGCGTCGCGGAGGAAGCGGCCTACTTCGGCTTCGGTGAAGCCAAACCAGACGTCGGCGAACATGTCCCTAGCTTCTTGATAGTTGTGGCGGAGGAGGTCGAGGACTACGATGCG
>JALYJH010000208.1 GCA_030775415.1 Acidobacteriota bacterium
GTATTGCATCTACTCGGCGATCATGATCGCCCTGATTGCTTCCGATATCGAAGAGCGCATCTTGCCGGATGAATTCACCTTAGGCGGCACCGTGTTGGGCTTGGCGTTTGCGCCGTTTGTTCCGCTGGAACATTACTTTGCGGCCATGTTCATCCCGTATGCGTGGGGCGAAGGGTGGCAGTCACTGGGCGAATCGGCCTTCGCGGCAGCAGTGGGCAGCGGCTCGATTTGGCTGGTGGGCTGGCTGTACATGAAGATCCGCCATCGCGAGGGGCTGGGCTTCGGCGACGTCAAGATGATTGCGATGATCGGCGCGTTTGTGGGACTGCGTGAGTCGCTGATGACCTTGATTCTGGCGTCGATCGCGGGATCTGTACTGGGCTTGGCCTATATCAAGTTGACGCAAAAAGACGCGGCCACCTACGAGCTGCCCTTCGGAAGCTTTTTGGGTGCTACGGCATTGATTGTGGCGCTGTGGAACAACGTGGTCGCGGTGGCGAAGTAACGTCTCATGGATAGAAATGACTTACTGAGGCGGCCGCAGGATGACTTTGAGGACTCCTTTGGTGGCGGCTTTCCGGAACGCCTCGGGAGCGCGGTCGAGCGGGAACGCTGCTGAGATCAGCGGCGTAACATCCACTTTCCCGGAAGCGAGTAGGCGCATGGCGGGCTCGAAGCGTCCGCAGCGCGAGCCGATCAGCGTCACTTCATTGACGATCACGGGAGCGGTATCGACGCTCACCAGCCCGTGCACCGTAGATTTCAAAATAACGGTGCCGCGCGGCTCGCACATCGTTACCGCCGCGCGCAGGCCCGCAGGGGAGCCGGTGGCGTCCACTACCCAGCGGTAGGCGCGCTCGGGCAGTTTCTTCGGAATCAGTTCTGTGGTCACGCCGGCTTTTTCGACGAAGCGCATCTTTTCGCGATGACGGCCGAACAAATGGACGCGTGAGCCGTGGACTTGCAAAACCTGCGCCACCAGGAGGCCCAATTTGCCATCCCCGAGCAGTGCAACCGGATCGCCGCGCGGAATTTTCACTTGATCGAGAATCTCACACGCGGCGGCGAGCGGCTCAATGAACACCGCTTGTTCCGTGGAAATCGAAGCGGGCACGGGGTGCAGGTTCTGGACCGGCAACGTGAGGAATTCGCGGAACGCTCCGGGATGGTTCACGATGCCGAGCACGGTGCGCGCCGGACAGTGGCGCTGCAGGCCGCGCGCGCACCAGTTGCAACGTCCGCACGCCAGATTGATTTCGCCGGCGACGCGGCGTCCCACCCACTCTGAACCGGCTCCGGATACGGCAACGACTTCGCCTATGAATTCATGCCCCGGCGTGCCGGAAAAGCCATAATAACCGCGCTGCAATTCGAGATCGGTGGAGCAGATGCCGGCTGCGAGCAAACGGATGCACGCGAAGCCTCGGGGTAGGCGCGGAAGCCGCTCGCGGCGCACTTCGACGCGGCCGGATTGGAGGTGGACGGAAAGCATGCTGATCTACACTTAAGAATATGTCTTCTTGCGTGCAGGCCGAATTGACCTGCTTCGAGGCGTCCTGCCGCGAGCGGTTCGCCATTACCGAGGTGCTTTACAACTGTCCGAAGTGCGGAGGGCTGCTCGAAGCCACTTACAGCGGTCCGCGGCCCGGCGCCGCAGAACTGCGCGATTTATTTCGCCAGCGCCGTTTGAGCAATGCTCCGCTGGACACGAGCGGTGTGTGGCGCTACCGCGAGCTGTTTCCGTTCCTGAACAACAACGAGCACGTGGTGACGCTGCGGGAAGGGAACACGCCGTTGCTGGATGCTCCCATCGCGGCGCAGTATGGCGGCCTCGATCGCCTCACGTTCAAACATCAGGGATTCAACCCGACGGGGTCGTTCAAGGACAACGGCATGACTTGCGGGGCGTCGCAGGCGCGGCGCTTAGGAATGCAGCGGGTCGCGTGCGTATCGACGGGCAACACTTCGGCATCGATGGCGGCTTACGCGGCGGCGGCGGGGCTGGAGGCATTGATCTTCCTCCCGCATGGCAACATTTCCTTCGGCAAGCTGGCCCAGGCTCTGGAATACGGTGCGCGCACGCTGGAAGTGGAGGCCAATTTCGATCAGATTCTGGCGCTGGTGCGGGTGCTGGCGGAGCGACTGGGTATTTATTTGCTGAACTCGATGAATCCCTTTCGCGTTGAAGGACAGAAGAGCATTATCTTCGAAATGCTGGACCAGCGCGATTGGAATCCTCCGGATTGGATCGTGCTCCCGGGTGGGAATCTGGGCAACACTTCGGCCTTCGGGAAAGCGCTACGCGAGGCGCGTGAACTGGGGTTAATCAAAAAAATGTCGCGGCTGGCGGTGATTCAGGCGGAGGGCGCGGCGCCCTTCTATGAACTTTTTCATCAGGGTGGCGAGTTGCATGCGGTGACGAATCCGGAGACTCTGGCAACGGCGATTCGCATCGGAGATCCGGTGTCCTGGCCCAAGGCGCTGCATGAAGTTCGCTCTTCCTGCGGGACTGTCGAAAAAGTCACGGAGCAGGAAATCGCCGACGCCAAGGCTATGATCGGGCGCGCGGGCGTGGGCTGCGAGCCGGCCTCGGCCGCGACTCTCGCGGGGATTCGCAAGTTGACCGCCGCCGGGGCGATTGGCAAAAGCGCTGACGTAGTGGCGGTGCTGACGGGCAACGTCCTCAAGGACCCGGATTACATTTACAAATATCACACCGGAAAACTGGAGGCTCCCAGCGGAGCGAAGATCCGCTCAACGTTCGGCAACCAGTCCGTGGTGGTTCCCAACGATCCCGATCGTATCGCGGCGCTCTTGCAGTAAGCCTCGCTATAATCGTGGTGTGAAAACCTTCGCGCTGGCGATGGCGGCCCTGTTTCTAGCGGCTTGCTCCAAGAATATCGACACTCCGGAAGCCGTAAAGCAGGGCGTGGTAGATTACCTGAAGCAACGCGCGCCTACCATGGGCCTGGACATGAGCGCCATGGACGTAACCGTGGGCTCCGTTTCCTTTGAAAAAGACGTCGCGCGGGCCAGCGTTTCGTTCGTTCCTAAAGGTCTCCCTCCAGGAAGCGGCGGCATGAACATGGACTACGTGCTGGAGCGCAAAGGCGACAAGTGGGCAGTCAAGGGACGGCAGGTGAGTCCTGGAAATGCGCACGGCGATCAGCCGCTGCCGGGCGGGTTGCCGCCGGGGCATCCTCCCGCGGATAGCCAGCAATGAAAACTGTAGCAGTGCTCGGCGGAGGTCCGGCGGGTTCGTTCGCAGCGGAGCGGCTCGCGAGCGCTGGGCTGCGCACCATCGTATTCGACGAAAAGCTGGCGTGGGAAAAGCCTTGCGGTGGCGGACTCACCTATAAGGCGTATCAGCAATATCCATTCCTGATTGACAACGACACACCCAAGAAAGTGATCCACGACACGACGCTCGCGGCGCCCCATGCGGGCCAGGTGAAGATGCCCTTATCGCGGCCACTCCTGATTTATTCGCGCCTGGATTTGAACCGGATGCTGTTGCTGCGTGCCGAAAAGGCCGGGGCTGCAATCGAGAAAACGCGCGTGCTAAGTATTGAGCGCCGCGAGCGCGGCTGGCGGCTGCGGACGCAAGCGGGCATCGCGGAAGCGGACTTTTGCATTGTCGCCACGGGCGCGCGCAATCCGCTGCGCGAGGTGGGCACGGAGTGGAGCGCAAAGGACACCATGAGCGCGCTGGGCTACTATGTACCGGCGTCTCGCGATCAAATCGACATTCAGTTTCTGCCGCATCTGGAGGGCTACATTTGGGTATTTCCGCGCTGCGGCCATTTGTCGGTGGGCATATGCGGTAAAGGGGAACCGGCGCAAGGGCTGCGCGTCCGCTTGGAGCGTTACATGGACGAACAGGGGATGGCGTGGCGCGGGTCAAAGTTTTACAGCCACATGCTGCCGTCACTCGAATCGCCGGGATGGAAAAACAATCGCGTGGCGGGAGAGGGTTGGATGGCGGTCGGCGACGCGGGCGGATTAGTGGACCCGATCACCGGCGAGGGCTTATATTACGCAATGCGCTCGGGTGATCTGGCGAGCCGCGTGGTGCTCGACGATGCGCACGGGATTTTGGAGAAAGCGGCTGCGTATCGCGCCATATTAGCGCGCGAGTTTGCGTCAGATCTGGAATTCGCATCCACGCTGGCGCGGCGCTTGTTCCTGGGTACGTTCTTGTTCAACTCCGTGCCGGCGCGGATGGTTCAATTCATGCGGCGCAGTCCGCGATTCCGCGAACTGATGCAGGACTTGTTCGCAGGCACGCAGCCGTACGTTGAGCTGCGGGGGCGCCTGCTCGAAAACCTGAGCGGGACGCTGCGCGAAGTGCTGACGAATCTGCTGCTGAACCGAGTGGTCCCGGAAAGCTCTCGCGCCGGTTTATGATAACGGCGAAATCGGAAGAGTTGTTCCGCAGGGCACAAGCACGCATCCCCGGAGGCGTGAATTCGCCAGTGCGGGCGTTTCGCAGCGTGGGCGGCGTACCACGGTTTATCGCACGCGGCGAAGGCTCGCGTATCTTCGACGTCGATGGCAATTCTTATATCGATTACGTGGGTTCTTGGGGACCGCTGCTGCTGGGACATCGTCCGCAGCCAGTGATGAACGCCCTGCGCGAGGCCATGGAAGCGGGCACCAGTTTCGGCGCTCCGACGGAACGCGAAGTGGAACTGGCCGAGTTGATCTCCCAGATCGTGCCATCGATGGAGATGCTGCGCCTGGTGAATTCAGGCACGGAGGCGACCATGAGCGCGCTGCGGGTCGCTCGTGGATTCACTGGCCGCGACTTGACCATTAAGTTTGAAGGCTGCTATCACGGGCATGTCGATTCGCTGCTGGTGAAGGCCGGTTCAGGTATGGCAACGCTTGGCATCGCGGATACCGCGGGTGTTCCAAAAGCTTTTGCCGAAACGACCATCGCGCTGCCCTACAATTCCATCGACGCCATGGAGAAGGCATTCGCCGAGCGCGACACGCACATCGCGGCAGTGATCGTCGAGCCAGTGGTTGGCAATATGGGCTGTGTTCCGCCCGCGCCCGGATTTCTCGAAGCATTGCGCGAGCTCACGACGCGTCACGGGGCGCTGTTGATTTTCGACGAAGTGATGACTGGATTCCGCGTGGCTCTGGGTGGCGCGCAGCAGCGCTTTGGTATTAAGCCCGACTTGACCACGCTCGGCAAGATCATCGGCGGCGGCCTGCCGATCGCGGCTTACGGAGGCCGCGCCGACATCATGCGCAAGGTCGCGCCCCTAGGGCCGGTGTATCAGGCGGGGACGCTATCGGGCAATCCGCTTTCGGTGGCCGCTGGATTAGGGATGCTGCGATATCTTTCCGCGCATCCGGAAATTTATGAACAATTAGAAGCGCGCGGGGCTGAGCTTGCGGCGTGGATTCCGCCGGGCACTACCATGAACCGCGTGGGCGCGATGTTCACTTTGTTCTTCACTCCAAACCCGGTGAGCGATTGGGAGTCAGCCAAGAAATGCGATACCGCGCGCTTTGGCCGATTCTTTCATTTCATGCTGGAGCGCGGCGTGTACCTGGCGCCGTCACAATTCGAAGCGGCGTTTTTGTCGGCGGCCCATACGGAAGAAGACATCCGCTATACAGTCGCCGCCGCGCGCGAGTTCTTTGACGGCTAGTAAAAATCCAGCTCCACGAAAGCTCCCGCGCTGCATCGCAGGAGTTCGGCGGCGGAAGCCTGGTTGGCTGCGATTTCGAGATAACCCGCGCTGCCGACGATCACAAACAAATCGCCCACTTCGGTCTCCGCGTAGGTGAGCGC